>NZ_JBJZOR010000029.1:0-36830 GCF_046269225.1 Acinetobacter sp. TY2 | reverse complement strand
TCAAGTCCTTGTTTATCAAGAAGTTTTAATCTTCATCACCGCCGATGGATGTGCATTCTACAGTATTTTTTATACCACACAACCCTTTTTTGAATTTTAATTTTTTAGGTGCTCGCTTTATAAACCAAAACAATCATAAATACATGTTTTTTATAAATAATTATTTTAAGATTAAAAGCTAATTTTTTAATCAAATGCTAAGTATGACAAAATCATTTGATTTAATTCTTTTTTAAGTTGTTGTTCTGAAATAAGAAAACTATTATTGCTAACATAGCGTATTATGATAAAAAAACGATCTAATATTCATTAATATGTGAATATAGACATCGTAGCAATAAAAAAGGCTTTAAATTCTTTAGGTTTAAAGCCTTATATTTTATATCATTTTTCTATTTTATTTTAGAAACCCTGAGACCATATTCATTACATTCTGAATATCTGAATTTGCTTCACCATGATCTGTTGCATCACCTTGTGGCGTCAATGAATCAATAATTTGTGGTAGAACAGTCGAAATAGCACCATACACTTCAGTCGTTGGCACTTGTGCTTGTTGTGCAACTTGCTCTATTTCTTGACCATTAAACAAACTCTGAATTTGTTGTAAATCCACATTGCCATTTCCTTGTGATGGATCAACCCAACTTTGAACTTGATTTCCAAGACCTGCGCCTTGTAATTTCGCCAATGCACCTTGCAATCCCCCATTACTTTGAATCCACCCCAAAATAAGTGGCACAACAGCAATTAAAAGTGATGACGCATTAAAACCATTTGCTTGCGGTGCTTGATTTTGTTGTCCCCCACCCAAACCACCAAGAACTGAACCTAAAATTCCGCCTAATCCGCCTTGTTGTGATTGTTGTTGTCCGCCCCCCAAGCCACTAAGGACTGAACCTAAAATCCCGCCTAAACCATCTTGCTGTGATTGTTGTTGTCCGCCACCGAGTGCTTGTTTTGCAAGAATTTCTACAATATTGGTTAAATCTGTCATTTATTTTTCCTTTTTTAAGTTTTATGACTGCAACAAATCATACTTGGCTTTTGATTTAAACACTCAATTCAAATTGTTACTTTTTGCAAGACTGAGTTTAAAGTTTTATCAACTTTAAATTCCCCAGTTGTTTCACCAAAAATTGATCATAAAAAAAGGGCAATATTTTGCCCTTTTCATTTTTCACCGTAATTTATTTTACTAATTTAGAATTTAGCATTTAAGACATGAGCTGAAAGTTGACCTTTCCATAAATCACGTAGAATGGGTAAATAAAACTTTTCGCCTAATTCAACCAATTCAGCATCAATGAGTGCGTGAATTTCATGCATCAATAAATAATCCAACTCAACTGTACTGAGTTTCTTTTGTTCTTTGGCATATAACTTACGTTTTGCCTGAGCTTGCTTGACTAACTGATCAGCAAATTTTTTATTTTTATACTGACTTAAGGCTTGTAAGCGCAATTCAATCACACCCCATCCACTTAATAGCTTTTTAAAAGTTTCAAAATCTTGTGTAGTCGACTCCCACGTCATTTGCTCAAGATCTTCACTTTCAGGTAAAACAGGTAATAATAACTCCATTACACTTGGAAATATTTTTTTAAAATTCAAAATAAATTTAACAGGATGATCACCAGGATAGTCCTTGAATTGCACCTTGTTCTGTACATCTGTTAAAAAAACTTCAAGCATAATCTTCATCATTCAAAATAACCAAGGCATATTGTACGCAGAAAATGCCTTGGTGTTATATATTTCAACTCATTTATTCTGAAATTCAACTCATTTTCTAGGTACATTGAGCCGAACAATGGACAATGCACCTATTAAAAATACTCATCAGCTTTTATTTTGCATTTGGAAAAACCATTTTTTCAGGCTGTACTACTTCATCAAATTGCTCCGCAGTTACTAGTCCAAATTCAACAGCAACTTCTTTTAACGTTTTTCCTTGTTTATATGCTGTTTTAGCCACTTTTGCCGCATTTTCATAACCAATCACGGGGTTTAGTGCGGTTACAAGCATCAGAGAATTATGTAAGAAATGATCAATTTTTTCACGATTTGGCTCAATTCCGATAGCACAATGCTCGTTAAAACTATTACAGGCATCACCTAAAAGCTGAATTGACTGCGTTAAGTTATAAGCAATTACAGGCATAAATACATTTAATTCAAAATTACCTGAAGCACCTGCAAAATTGATTGTTGTATCATTCCCCATCACTTGAGCAACGACCATCGTCATCGCTTCACACTGCGTTGGATTGACTTTACCTGGCATAATGCTCGAACCTGGCTCATTTTCTGGAATATGCAATTCACCCAAACCACAACGTGGACCACTTGCCAGCCAACGGATGTCATTGGCAATTTTATTTAAACTTGCTGCTAGTGTTTTTAATGCACCCGATGCAAATACTGCAGCATCTCGTCCTGCGAGGGCTTCAAATTTATTGGGTGCTGTGACAAAAGGTAAACCTGTTAATGTTGCCAATTGATCTGCTGCTTTTTCTGCATAATCAGGATGCGCATTTAAGCCTGTTCCTACAGCCGTTCCACCTAGAGGCAATTCATAAAGTCCTGTCAAAGCTTGTTGTAAGCGTTTGATACCATGATCAAGTTGTGACACATAACCACTAAATTCCTGACCTAAGGTTAATGGTGTCGCATCTTGCAAATGTGTACGCCCAATTTTGACAATATCTTTAAACTCTTCTGACTTCTGATTTAAAGTGTTACGTAATTGTTGCACAGCAGGAATCAAAAGCTCATTAATTTGCAAACTTGCTGCCACATGAATGGCTGTTGGAAAAGAATCATTTGTCGATTGTGCACGATTGACATGATCATTGGGATGCACAGGTTTTTGTGCGCCAAGCGGATTGCCTAGTTTTTGATTGGCAATATTGGCAATGACTTCATTACAGTTCATATTACTTTGCGTACCTGAACCCGTCTGCCAGACCACAAGTGGAAATTGACTATCCCATTGCCCTGCAATCACCTCATCGGCAGCATCTACAATATAGCCAGCTAACTCTTGTGGAATCTGCTGAAGCTCAGCATTGGTCATTGCGGCTGCTTTTTTCACTAAGCCCATTGCGCGAATCATTGCACGAGGTAAGTGTTCAATACCGATTTTAAAGTTTTCAATACTACGTTGAGTTTGCGCACCCCATAAGGCTTCTGAAGGAACTGCAACTTCGCCCATTGTGTCATGTTCAATTCTTGTTTGCATAGCAACCTCAACTTTATAAAATGATCAATTTCGTTTTATTCTGATTCAAAAACATGTTGAATATCAGGATCATTCTCAGTTTAACCAAATCATCAAATAATGTAAATGATAATCATTATTAATTTTTAACACTTAATGTATTCTGATAAAACCGCCATTGATCTTCAATCATTTGCTTTAAACTTTTCTGGGTAGTCCAACCCAATAATGTTTCCGCTTTATCACTTTGAGAGCCTATTTGTGCCAATTCATTGAAACAATATTCTGAATCTATCACTGGAATGGCTTGCTCAGTAATTTCAGCCAAAAGCTTCAGTACATGACGAATGGAACTGACTTCACCTACAATATTGATCGCTTCACAACAATGCTGTTCTTGTGTAGATAGCCAATACAAACTCGCATGAATCGATCTACATACATCAATCACATGCACAAAACTACGCTCAAAACTTCCATCTTCCGTTTCAGTACTTTTACGTAGTTCAATCAGTTCTCGTTGTCCTGAAGCCACCTGCATTGCTAAAGGAATAATATTTTTGGGTAATGGCGCAATATATTCACCCAAACCCCCATGTTCAAATGCGCCTGCAACATTCCCCAAACGCAAAATTGCAATACGCCATTCACTATCCGTTTGAAAGGTATCTCTGATGATTTCTTCAATCATTTGCTGTGATTTCACATAAGGATTCTGATAATGAAAATTGAGTTCCAATTCTTCATTCAGAGTTAAGCTTGACTGCCCATACACAGCAAGGCTCGATAAATGAATCAATTTACGCACACCAGACCGTTGCATCGAGCGCAATAAACTCATGATACAACTGACATTATCATTATAATATTCAAGAGGTTTTTGCAAAGACTCTTCGATTGATTTAAACCCTGCAGCATGAATCACCGCATCAATCGGATATTGTTCAAAAACCTTGTTTAATGCAGGGGTATTACGTACATCAATTTTCACAAAAGGAATATACATATTGGCAATATATTCAAGGCGTTCTAAAACTTGCAAATTTGAGTTTGCAAGATTATCGACCAAAATTACCTCATGCCCCTGTGCCAACAATGTCAGTGCAACATGTGAACCAATAAAGCCTAAACCACCTGTCACTAAAATCATTGTTTAGATACTCTCTATAAAAATCAATACTTTATCTTACAATGGTGAAGTTTTGGTGTTAATGCAAACTTATCCACATATTGAGGGAGCAAAAAACCAACTAAAAATTACTCTTGAGTTGGCGAACTTGCAAGATCATTAATAATTTATATTACAGGTCTAGGCTACCCAGTCTGTTACAATTATTGATAACTAATGTAAATAAAATAGCGCTATTTCAAAAATCGCAAATGAAGAATGAGTCGTGAGAAATTGACGAGAGATTATTTTAGTTTGGAAGATTTATTAAAGATAAATTGATAACATATAGTCAAGTTAAACAAAACAGATTTCCTTATGAATCATGATATTAAAAAAACATTAATTAATACTTTTGGCACAATATCATACTTAGTTGTTATTTTTTATATCATTACATTTATTTTATATGCTCAAACTGGTGTAAAGGATTTATTTAAAGAATCTTGGACTGCTAGCCTTTCATTTTTATCAGTTCTTTCTACACTTGGTGCTGCTTATATTGGTAGTAGTTTATATACTGATTGGAAAAAGCAAACCAAATATTCTGAGCAATTGAAAAACATCTCTAGCATTATTATAAAATTCCATAAAATCCCAACTATTATAAAAGGTATTCGCTCAGACCAAGGCAATGCTATAGTTTTAAATGACCGATATAAGTATATAACCGGACTAAATAATAAAATTGATGAAACTTTAGAATTTAATATCCCTGATTTTAATATAATTACAAATTTAATTGAGGAGCTTCAGGAAGCTTTGATTCTTATAAAAGTTTATTCTTTTTCAACCAATGATAATGAACTTACCGAAACCATTAATCAATTTAAGCACTCTTTAAGCGTATGGATGGATATTTTCCATAAGATTAAAAATGATTTCGAGACCCCCAAAATCTCCAATCTAAATATACAGCAACCAATTGATTATATTTATATATTTTGTGATGCCAACAGTGAATTTTATTATTTAAATATTACGGACCTTGGTCTTAAATACTCAATTTACAACCATAATGAGATTGATATTTTTCATGACCAAATGGCTGTACTTATAGCAGTCGGAGAATTTTTAGAACGTTTAGAAAAGCTATAAGATTCAAAGCCCTCACTTGAGGGCTTTCTCAAACAACTTTCGTTCTAGAGCACGACGATTCACAAGCCCCTGCATCACCTTGCCCCCAGCTTTATTCCAAACATCAAACTGAGCAGCTGCACCACGAATATCTCCAGCATTCAGTTTTTTAACCAACGTAGATTCTTTAAAAGCTCCTGTACCAATGTTGTAGGCAAGCGATACCAATGCATCAAACTGATTTTGATTAATCGGCACAATTACAGCACTATTTACAGCCGATTCAAATTTCTTTAAATCATGTGCCATATACGCTTTGGCTTGTGCTTCGGTGCAAGCATCCCCTTTTTTAACCTTGATGCCATTCGGATAAATCGTGGTACCAAATCCGATGGTCCACACACCAACACCGTCATCGTATGCTTTGAGTTTTAAGCCTTCAAAACCACAGATCAAATTAATGCCTGTAGCACTCACTTGCATTGCGTTATCAATCGCAATTCCAAGCATATCAGCAACAGTATCTGAAGCAATTGCAATCAGCTGATCTGTAGCATCAACTTGCTTCTGAGTGAGTGAACCACCGCTAATTTTTCGTAAATAATCAAATATTGCTTTCATTTAAATATCGCTCCAAAGGCTTCTTTAATTTCGGAAATAATTTCCATAAAGGATTTACCTTTCAGTAGGCGAACCGACTGGTAAGCAATACCAATACACAGCATTCCAAAGATGGCAAAAATTAACATCACAAAGCCCTGTGACATATGTGAGTAATGGCTTAAGTCGTAATACTCAATAAATGCAGAACCACCATAAAGGCTAATGGCCACACTAAAAGTAAATTTCATAATCACGCCCATTGTGATTTTAATGCGCCCCTGAGTATCAATATCTCCCGATAAAGTAAGGGCAAATATAGCCCCAATTACTGCAGCCATAATTTTAAATAGCCATGGTAAGCCCTTAATTGAAATTGGATCGTTCAATGTGTTCCCCTCTAATTTTGACAATAAAAAACCCTGATCTAATTAAAGATCAGGGTTAGTTTTAGTTTGTTGAGTTATAAAGTGTTCTAAATAATCTATAGGGCTACATTGAAGACAAAATAAACATTGTTAATTCTTCATAGCGAACTGCATATCTGTCTCCTGCCTCTATACCTTTTATAGTTTTTATTACAGCTTCAGTAAGGATATTTCCTTCTTCATCGTAAGTTTCAGGCTCAATTGTGATTGTCTGGTCTTCTGTCGCTTCCCATGAATCATGACAAATAAAGCCGTATTCTTTCCAGTCTAAGCCATGATTAGTCATGATTTGAACAATTTGTTGAGCTTTAACACCTACATGCCACCTAGCATCTGTTCCTTTCAGCTCAATTGCATCTTTAAACTTATAAATACAAATACTCGCTTTGATTTCTAAGGCAGCAGCTTTCTCTGCTTCAACCAATGATCGGAATTGCTCTTTATATCGTTCATCTGAAGTTTGAATTACTGAATTGGTTGCGTAAATATCACCCCAACGATACGTTGCCGTTCCTAATTTAATTGCGCCATCGGAACTGCCACGCACAGCAGGAGAACCACCAAAAACGGTATCTTTTTCTGCTGAATTCCACAGCATACCGCTATTTGCATTATTGCTTAATAAGAATCCACCATTAGCGCCATTGTTACTCATTAATATGAGTTCACCAAGAGGCGATACAATTTTAGGTGAGTACAGTTCTTGTTTTGCTCTGACTGTTCCCGCACTCAAAATATTATTAAGAAGCTCAACATGCTGAGTGATATTGATTGTTGAATCTGCCCAAATTTGAGGAACACCGGAATTATCTATACGCATGAAAATTTGTTTATTTAATGGTTTACTCGTAATAGATAAAATTGGATCAAAATCCACTGTATCGGAAGTAATTTGGACACGACCAATCATTTCATTATTAATCCGTGCGCCTGCCCCCATGATACTTGGCTTAGCTGAGTTAATCGGACTGATACCAAACATACCCAAATCATAAGAGTAGTTTTCATATAAACGATTGCATGCTTCAGCGACTAATCCAAAAAAGGCAATACCCTGATTATCTAATAGATGGTTTGGGTACTTTTTCGGTATATAGATTACAGAACCATTTTTTGTAGTGTTCCCAATAAACTCAGCACTACCACCGTATACCTTTAATGTTTCACAGCATTCGAGCCTAAACATAAAGTCACCACCGACTTGTCTAGGATTGAAGATGTTATATCGAGTATTTTGGTTATCTAATGCAAGATCATTTCCTGTGAATTGGAAGCCATAATCTGTATGCATGAAGACTGGGCTAATAATTTCATTATAATAAGCACCTGAATTCAATCCATTTTTAGTTAATGTGGGTTGAGCTTTAAACGCTACAGAGAGATATTCAGCCGTATAGTTTTCAAGTTTACAGAAGCATGTTCCACCTTTAATTTCAGGCGTTAATGATCCAAATAAAATACCAATATTATTTGAGGCGCTACCATTACTCTGAATATGTGGATTTTTTAAATAAACGTGATTTCTATTTACAACAATACAAACAATATTACTAACTATTGGAATAATTTTTGAGCCTGTAAAATCTACAGTCATTTTATTTTGTTCGGTAACATAAACTTCTGTACCTGTCATAATTACAGGTGATTTGAAGTAGTAAATCGCTCCCTCACGGCCTACTGAAATTGAACCATTTACTTGTGTTTGTAGATAGTTAATTGCTTTTTGAATACCTATAGCATCATCAACTGCACGATCATTTCCAACAACACCAAAATCTTCGAATGTGAGTTTAGTGTATTGTCGTTTCCAACGACCTGTTTCTACATTTATGACTTTGAAGATCGTACCACCATTATCAAGTTCTTTACTGGTTGCATCCCAATAGAATGTCCCACCACCAGTAGTACTATCTAAATGATATGAGCTAACTTCGACTATATTTTTATTTTTATTACCTTTATATGTCCTCAAATCATCAATAGTATCTAATGTTTTTACTGTAATTCGATTGATTTGTCTTTGTGATAATCCAGTTTCAGTCATCACAACATTGTCTGTAACACCATCAAAAAAAGAAGGCGAAGTATTATTCATTCTTAGCATAAGATCCGTATATTCTCGTGCAGCAGATGCAACTTCCTGGTCACCTTGAATGCGTTTACTAATTTCATCTTGTTGTATTGCTGTGATTGTAAAAATACTAAGCGTATGATTATCTATCTGCCCTTTTAGTTCAGCATTTTGAAGTGAGCGATCGTAGATTTCTTTAGCTAGTTCATTAATAAGTGTTGCATCGGTATAGCCTTGTTCCTGCAAAATTTTGATAATTTTATCTAAATCCGCATTGATTGTTTCAGGTCGAAATGAATTATCATAACTTTGAAATTCAGTCATTCTTTCTACAGGTGTATTCCGTTGCAACTTAATGTTAACACCGACCTCTGGTGCAATATTAAAAGTAACAGCAGAATTATTGAAGTTCCAACTGCCATAACCAGCCTCTAAGCCGTCAATCGTAACCATCAAATGTTCTTGAACATCACAATCAAAACCAATAATGAATGTGGTTGTAATACCATTTCCTGTATATTCGTTATACGGCTCTTGTTGCTGTACTGCCATGATAATCACCCTATTGTTCAAAATCTAAAGTGGCTTCATGTACACCACTGTCTGGTCTCCAATTAGGCGATTCATTTGCTTCAAGATTGTTGTGTATTTTACCCACTCGTTCGGGGGCTTCCGTTATTGCTCTTGCAAGTGAATCAAGATGGTCATCCTCTTGTTCTGTTAGTGCAGGGTTAAATAGTTGCATCTGTTTATATTGCTTTGAAGTGTTTTCACCATCGGGTGTATCAATTACAGAAACATGCACCCATAACATACCTGAAATTAAAGGACCCTCAATCCCCTCAAGAATTCGTTTATTTTTATTTTGGCTTGAGTGTTGCTCTTTCACACCACATCGAATTTTACGTTTCTTCAATGCACCTTTGAGTGATGCAGGTGCAAAGCCACCAATACCGTTAGTTTCAATTGTTATACGAGGAATTTTATATTCTTCAACCAAGTCGCAAAGTTGCCATACCTGACCACCATTAATATTACCCTGCCCATCATGCTCAACTACTCCTCCTGTAAGCTCAATTGATCGATGCCAATACTTATTACCAATATCGTCATGTAGGACTAATTCAACAGCAGAAGTATCTGATTTAGTTTTTCCTCCCGATGGATCCCAACTACAGGTCATACCAACAATAAGACGCTCACCAAGCGTCATATAATATTCACCATTTGCACGTTTAAGCATAGGTTCAACATCATACGGCACAAGCTTTTCAGGATTTAAACGAACATCGCCAACAGGCTTTGCATGTAACTGATACTGAGAGTCCCATTCGTTCAATGTTCGGCATTTGCGTCTACGCTTCTGCATTTCTTTTGCAGTAAAACGTTCGGGCCATAAAGCTTCACTATAGACATCGATGAGATGGTGCGATTCATCAAATGTGATTTTAAAACCACTACCGCTTTTATGGACTTGGAAATCTTTCCCTGCAGTCAGTAATTTAGAGTTACGACCAATACCACTAAAAATATATACCGGTTTAAAATCAACAAAACATTCAATGATTGTTTCAAAGCGCTTCTCCTTTTCAAACATACGGAAAATTAAGCACTTTGCATCGGGATTCTGCATGATTTCGGAGTACAAAGAATCATGTGTATGCGGTGTGCCAACGTAAAGCTCCTGTCCTCCTGGTATTAAAATAAATGTCTGTTCACCCAAGCGATAACGTAGTTTTACACGTGCTTCAGGTGTACCAATATTCCCTGGTACTTCGACATCATCATTTTGAATTTCATGTGCACGTGAACCAGTTACGTTGGACATAATGCCACGTGCATGAATTGACCCATGACGCACATCATCTGATCCTGTGACCCACCATTTCTGTGTCTCACCACGGACTTTTTTAATATTAAATAATTGACAAAGTGGATGACGTTCTAATACTTGTTCTGTACCTCGGCTGACTTTATAAGCATCAGGATCTGTTGCCCCTTGATGCAGAATTAAATGGTTTGGATTGTTATATAGCTTCCATGCATTATAAATATCAAGAATGGTCGATTTGCCGTGTCCACGTGGCATCATCAATAAGCCAAGCGAGCCATAATCTTCTAAGAAATCACAGACATCTAAATGGAAATCGGGAATATCCCAATTCAGCGTTTCAGCATAAACGAGATAGAACGCGGCAAAACCGACCTGAATCATAATTAACTCGGACGTTGGTTTTTACGTGCTTCGAGTTTTTCAGATACAGCTTTAAGTAATTCAGCTGCTTGAGATTCAGGCGAAACTTTACGATCGTTTGGATCACCTACAGATAGCTCATCGTCATTCAGAATACGCTTAAGCTTCTCCATGCATGTCAGCGCTTCTTTTGCACCTTTATACAACCAGACCTTATCGCCACGACCATCCTTATCAAAAATGTCTTTGCCATAAGCCTCAGTCATAAGGTCAACTGTGTCTGTGCCTGCCATTTCCAAGCAAAGGATTAGCTTTTCCTTAGTTTCAGGCTTTAAGTGACCCACTTTCTTTTTTTCATCTGACATATAAAAACCCTCGCATAATAAGAAGTTATACGAGGGTTTAAGTTATGGTTTGTTGGGTGAGTTATTGTGACCCAATAATAATTTTAACTGGTCTAAAATTAGATAGTTTTAATTGTTTTGATTGGACAATATCTATTGATTGTAGTGAGTTTTTATATTTAACCTCTACTTTATTAAATACAACAGAATGACCTATAGCCTTACAAACTTTTTTACTATCTAATGAAACATCAAAATATGGCTGTACCATGTCATAAATTTCAGACTCAGGTACTGTTACCATTAACCAATCAACAACTTTTCCCTGCCCATCTTTCAATACCGCATGAAAATCTATTTCCCTAACATCAACTAATGCGTTAGTAGTTGTAGTTACACGGAATATGATGGAACATTCACCTTGATTAGTATCACCTGAATTAATATTACGTATAAAGTAACTATCTTCACTCCTATCTCTTTCTGCAAAAGTGCTAGATATAAATAAACTTGCAATTAAAAACACTAATATTTTTTTCATTTAATCATACTCTCAAAATTTGGAGCCTGAATATCGCCCCAATCATCCCCTAGCCACTGTGTACGACCATATTGTTTTTCAGCTTTTCGCATCACTCGATCACGATAACCTGGTGCAATCGTATCCTGTAATTCATCAAACAATAAACGATTTGCTACGGCTTTTGAATACCACAAGTTTTGTGCCGGTATTTTTCCTTTCACAAATTTAAAGGCTTCATTCCCTGCATTGGTTTCTACACCATTTGCAAGTTGTGTAGCATTACCAACAGTCAAGTTTAAAAGAGATTTAACATCTGAGCCAAATGGACCAGCTAAAATACCGTCTACGCCTCGTCCTGTTGGATCCATACCAGCAACAACAATATCCCCCATAATAGCTAAACCACCACCTTGAGCAACTGAGCGCTTCATAAAATCAACTGTTTTTTGTGGATCGTCACTATCCCACATAGTTGCAGGATCATTACCATTGGCAATTTCTTTAAGTTGCACGACAAGGCCACCTAATAAACTTGTAAGGGCAACCAATGAACCTAAATACATTGCCTTGCTTGCAACGGTTGGACGGCTAAAACCACGGCTACCATGTTTCATCATTAACGCTGCAGGAAAAGATTTAAATTGAAGCATTGAGCGTAAGATTTCACCCATAGCCGAACCTTTTTTTAAACTACCTGTCATCCATGTTTTTTCGCGCAATCCAGCTTCAATGACCGCCATGCCTTGCTCATCTAAAATATGTGCTTGGAAGCGTGTAGCGGCTTCATCGCGAACTTTGCTTGGATCACCAAATTTAGTCAGTAAATTATCAGGTATTTCATAGATCGAACGAGCCGACATAAGTTGATTACCTCGTCCATCATTTACAGGCTCAGCAAGCTTCATAATCTCCCAAGTACGCTCGTTTAACCCTGTTCCCTCTAATAACTCACGGTCAATAGGTGCTAGGTCATTCCATGTTTTATCACGCGTCATTCGCCCATACTTATCCATAAGCATTTTTGAAAAACCACGTTTACTTGCTGCAGTAAGCGCATTTAATCCTGATGCCCGAAGAACTTGGGTAGCAAGAGAGCTTGAACCCTTTGCAGCCATTTCAGCTTTTCCATGCACAGAAGTCAGTCCATCGTCTGCCCATCGAGCTATTGTTCCAACTGTTTCTTCAGTGGCCAAACCTAAACTATGCGCTAAATCACGGTGAGCCTTATTCTTCGGATTTAATTGGCTAATGATTTCACCGAATGCTTTACGGTATGAAATACCATGAATCTGAGCGGTCTTTAAAATCATGGCTTGGTCAGTCAATGATGAAAGTGTTGTACCACCAAGCATTGAAGCTACATTCATTGATCGATATGCTAAGCCAATATTTGCCAAGACTTCATTTTCAGGCATGTTTGCACCCATAAACTCATCAAACATGACTTGAGAGCGATTCAATGTTGATGTTGTATCATTAATTTTTACACCGTTTTTCCAATCTTTTTGACGCGCAGCATCCATTAAAATTTTCATCGCACCTTTAGGATTACTTCCCAAGTTTTCAACCAAAGCAATATCTTTAGATAGCCCATTAATATGCGCTTCCACCAAGTCTACAAACTGCATTCCTCCAAATTTTTCTTGGTACTCCATCCAAGAATCAGCATCTTTAAAATGTAAGACACGGCTTTCATTATGTTTACTTGTAACTTTGGAATTTCCACCAAAAGTCTGACGACCTATTTCTAATTTGTTTGCGCCATTACTGGTGATCGAATCAAACGAGTATTGCAACAAATCTTTCAATTCATCATCTGAATATAAACGCCCATCTTCATGCACAAAATTATTACGATCTTGTTTAGGGAAAACAAAATTCACCCAATAATCACGTCCAGCAACCACCATTTTTTCTGCACTATGCGTTTGTGGTAATGCCCAATTCAACAACCTTCCAATATCACCACCTGAGCGATTGAAACGCTCTCGCATTCCCTCAAATACTTCGCCCATTTTGTCTGAAATGCTTTTAGCTGTTGGATTGCCTGAGTCTTTACCAAAACGTTCCTGAACAATGTCACGCACTAGAACCTTATCTGTCCAAACACCCAAACCGCCTTTGATCTTTGTATAGAAATCTAGTAATTCACCACGGTAGACAGATGCAATCGCTCTTGACTGTGAGTTGATTGATTGAATGCCTGACATGTCACCATGCATGGCAATCATACGGTCAACCACCTGAGAAGAAGGCAATGTCGGATGATCTTGTAAAGCAAGATTTTTTGATTGAATTAAAATATCTTGTGCAGCTATTTTATTTTTGCGCTTAACTTCGGACATGATGTCTATAGCAACTTGTTTCCCTGCTTCCACAAGGCGATCATTAGGACTTAAATTGCGCCATTTCTGAATGTCTTGCTTAGCAAGGTTTTTCATTGCCTGATTTATTTTTGCTTCAATGTCCGTTGCTTCTTTAGCGGTCAGTGTGGTTTTACCTAAAGCTTTTGCTACAGCTTGCTTACATTGATCTTTCATAAAAAATGCTCAAATAATTTTTATTATCTGAGCATTGATTGTGATGGGGTTTGTTGGGTGATGAAATTATTTTTTAAACACTGGATTGAAATAGTTCCTAAAACTCTTTGCAGCTTGATCTTGGTCAGATTTATTGCAAATAAAAAATTCCCTAAAATAATATTGATTATTAAAAACTAAATAGACTTTTGCTTTTCTATATCTGAATATTGCCAATTTAGCTGGAACTTTCTCATATCCAGCTAAATTATCTTTATCGGCTACAGGTAAAGCATCAAAGCTATTGTTCCAAATGCTTATCAACTCTCCATCTTGGGGACCGCCCACAATCTCTGTATATAAAATCATATGCACCTCTGCAATACCTAATAATAGTTGCGGAAAGCATTCAGGTAAAATGCCTTTCGGTGATCAGCCTATCTGCCTAGTAATTATACTATTATCCAAATTGCAAAGCACAACTAATTGCGGTTTGAGTTGCCAATACATCCTGTTCAGCGATTTTCGCTTCTGTTTCCAATTCATCCAGTCGATCACGTAAAGTCATTGTGATTTCTTCAAATTCACCATCAGGACGTTGTCTGCTAACCGTAATGGATTGATCAGGATTATTCATAATGACATCTAAAGCGGCCTTTTCTTCTGCAGTTTCTCCAAACAATTGCCCTTGTCTTGGATCGCCACGGCTTTCAATCTCATTTACTTTTGATTGAATGTTGTCACCAATCGCTTTTGCACTTCTGCTGTTGGTATCAAATACATTCAGAAAGTCACGCGCACCTGCAGATAAACCATCATCAAATAAGGAACCTTGATTTAAATAGTCTTTAACGTTTAGTCCATTAGCTTTTAGATCACTGTATTTTTGAGCAGCTTGAACAACATCACTCGCAATTGTGTTTTCATGTCTCCCACCTTGTTTCACTAATGTATTGAGTTGTGAAAGTTGTGGGGCTGATTTCAGTAAAGCATTCAAAACCGTTTTACTATCATCATCTAAGTTTTCAGAGAGACGTTTAACAAGATTAGAATCACCATAGGCATGTTGAACAATCGCTGACTCAATACGCCGTTTACCCTCTTGCGATAACTTCCCATCAGGCGTGATAGCAGCTGCTCGTTCTGACTGTGGAAGCCGATCGACAAAGCCACGAACATAATCCATGCTTTGATCAATATTCAATGTGCCGTCATTATTGATTTTAAGCAGTCCAGCATCAGGTAAACGATCAACATCTACTAATGCTCGCTCAGTGGTACTGAATTGTGCCACGTCCGCTTCATTTGCAAGCTTTGTAAATTCGACACGGTCAGTATCGGTTAAGCGTGTACGCACCAATACAGGATTATTAATGCCATCTACATCTAAACCACGACTAATTGCAAAATCATTCACAAATTGACGATAGGCATCTGCCTTGCCTGTTTGATACGCTTTACCAATTGCCAGTGTTCGACCATTGCCCGATTCAACAACATGATCCATGCCGATAATCGGTGCACCATCAGACAGTTTATGTGATTCACCTAACCATTCTGGCTTAAGAGCATCTGCCATATTTTCAATCTGCTCACGTGATGCTTCACGTGTTCTATCACGTGGCTGTAATTCAGATGGATAACGAGGATTTACACCGTATGCTTGGTCATTTGATGCAATCAGATCATCAAGCGATTTTACTTCATAAGCAAATTCATAACTTGAACCATTCATGCCATAGGCAGTTTGACTTTCACCACCGTACTTCGCACTTAAAGTATTCCATTTCTTTTCCCACTTATTAATGGCTTGCCCCACTGTTAAGCCTTTCATGCCGTTATTATTTACAATAGCAGTAGCATTTTCAGCATCGTATTTACGAACAATATCAATCAGCTTTACATTGGGATTGGCTTTCAGTACCGCAACTGCCCCACCTGGTCCCAATAAATGTCCTAGGTACTGTTCGTGTGCTACAGGTGCTCGTCCAATTTTACTGGTAATGTAGTTGTTAGCATTTTTAATATGCTTCAAACCTTGCTTAATTTGTTCATTCACATCATTACGATTACCACCACCTTGACCTCTCCATGTTTTATCTACAATCTGAAAAAGACCATGCGCTGTAGATGCTCTTGTTCCATCTTCTCGTATCGGTGGACGTGCCGTAGAATCAAATTTTCCACCTGTTTCAAGATGACTAATCGTTAAAGCAACAGATGGATCTATATTGTCTTGTCGTGCCTTACGTGCAATTAACTTGGCATTCTCAGGAATAGCCATAGTTTCATAATTTTTAACTTTGGGCTTTGGATCACCTGTAACAGTACGAGGCACATTTACAGGTTGGCCACTTTCGATTTGTGATCGAGCAGTATCTAAATTAATTAAATGATTATTCTGTTGAATTGGGTCTGTAGTACGCACAGGCATTGAAATGTTTTCATAATCCAACTCGTTAGCAACCAATGTATGCTCAGTTAAATCTTGGCGAGCCGCTATCGTATCGGCATCAAGTGGTGCTGTAGTGGGTGCATCGGATGTACCTACATGCTGTGTAGGTGGTGCAGTCTCAACTGCAGTATTTTGGCGATACTGATAACCACGTGCACCGCCAAATAAAACAGCATTTAGAATAACGTTTGTGGCTAAACCTTCTTTTGTTATTTCGTAGTACTTCGCTTGTTCCGCATAATCATGGCTATCAAGTATGTTGCCACTCAGATATTGCCCTGCGGTCATTAAAGCCGTTGATCCACCGATTGATAATGCCGCATCACCAATCAAACCACCTGTACCTTTAAAACCGTATTTAATAGGCAATATTGTTGCAGCACCTGCGACAACACCATCGGTCACAGCTACTTTGGTTGCTGTTTCACTATCAACACCCTTATGCGTTAAATTTTGATAAACGAAATTTGTTTCAGATAAACCTGTAACACCTGCAGCACCAGGTAAACCACCAACCGCACTACCCACAACAGCACGTGTAATGTAATCACTCAGCGAAAATCCAATACTACCAATCATCCCTGTATTTTCTTGATCTTTGAGATAATCAACCGAATCAACCAAAAGACTTGTACGTTCAAGCTGTCTCTTCTGCTTAAACTCGCTATATGGCTCAATAAATTCATTGGTGCTTAAATCTTTAAACGTATGTTCTAGGCGATCAGTTACGGCATCAATGGGTTTAAATACCGTATCAAGTACTTTTGCTGTACCTGCTGTTATACCTTTGGGGATCGATGCAACTGCACCTGAAAACAGACCTGGTTGTTTTTTTTGTTCTATTGGTGCATTTGCAATACCTTGCCGATTTACTTCATCGACTTGGCGTTGTTCTTCACCTGAATATTCTGAGAGCCAATTTGACATTATTTAGTTCTCCCTGGCATTTGCACACGCCATATTGTTTTGCCAACAATTAAAGGGTTACCGCGTTCATTCACTAGGTCATACTGAATCTCACCCTTTGCAGATCGATTGTCTGAACGACTTAAGCGGAAATTTTCTAACTCAGCTATTGGAATATTTGTCTGTGAAGATATATGTCGTAAGCCTGCACTCACAGTACTTTCAAAAGCTTCATCTTGCATGCCGTAAGGTTTAGACACTTTCCATGTTTTCTGATTACCATATTTAATATCTTGGCTATACACACCTCCTGTCGTCAAACTTAAAGCCGTTTTTGCTAATGATTTATTAAGTTCATCCTTATCTTTGTGCTGATATCCATCACGTTCAGACAAATGAGCATAAATTGCTTTAAATGCTGCGAAATTCAAATCTGAGGTCACACCAATAACTGATTTTCCAACATAATTATTGAATTCAGATCTCAATAAATCATCTTTAGGCATAATCAATTGCTTATTCTTTAAAGCCTGTGTACCACTAATAATTGCAGTCGCAACATCTTCACCTGTATTTGATCTAAAGCCATTGGCGCGTGCTGCCCCTGCCATAATGTAGGCTGTATCACTACCACCAAGCTGTCCAAGCGTAGCACCCCAAATCTTGGCACCATTGGGAACATGACTTGCTTGGCTTATCAAATGACCAATAAAGTCCAATTTGCCATTAACCCCCATCTCATCAAATGCTTTTTTAGCATCAGGTAAGTCTTCATTGGAAATAGGCTTAAGCGAAACATTGTTATCTTTCAATGCAAATTGATTGATACCATTTTCAATTGCCTTGGTAGCAAATGAGGCAGCATTACTTTTAAGTTCCATTCCTGTCAGTTGGTTTGGTTTTAAGCCTGCCTCCTGTACTGCTTGGTTTGGATTATCCTTAATCGTTTTAAGCTTTTCGTTATACATACCCTCATACACAGCTAAAATTTTCTCACCAGTGACAGGATCAGAAGATGAGCTATTCTTCATTGAAGCTTTTTGCTGATTAATCAGTGACAACATTTCAGAGCTACTTTTACGGCTGAAATTTTGAAAGTTTTGGGACTGATTTTTGTAAAATTGAAATTCAGCTTCATGCTCTGTGCCTTTTACAGCCTGCTCA
The DNA here is from genome assembly GCF_046269225.1 of Acinetobacter sp. TY2. NCBI lineage: Bacteria > Pseudomonadati > Pseudomonadota > Gammaproteobacteria > Moraxellales > Moraxellaceae > Acinetobacter > Acinetobacter sp. TY2. The sequence goes on along the minus strand of NZ_JBJZOR010000029.1, from coordinate 18,158 downwards.
ATATTCGCCGTATAATCACTATCAAGAGCCATACCCGTTAAAACTTGGCTTTTATAGTCATTAAAAACTTTGCCTGATACTTGCAGACGCTTATTTTCTTTTACTTCAGCTTGCTTATCTAATGCACCAATCCGACTTAAAATTTCCTTTTCCTTGTTTTGAATCGTTGGGCCATCAACATAAGTAAAGCTACCGCCCCGGACCTCACCAAGTAGAGTTTTTAAATCATCCGTATTTTCAGCTTCAACTGCAGAAGTTACACGCTGATCGATGGTCATAAGATCACGAGTCGTATCATATTTTGCGAGTCGTTCGGCTTTATCAGCGACACTTAAATTCAGACTTTCTAAGTTTTTAACAAGGTACGCACGACCTGCTACACGATCCTGACGCGTTGAAATATCAAAAGCTTGATCAGCAATAAGCGTACCCTTTTGAGCATCGGCACGAAGCTGAAGGGGTAAAAAACTCGAACTCTGACGATTTATATTGTCATCCCAATAGCCTTTTAATTTTTCACGTGCATGCATAGGCATGTCATTTTCAAGCTCTTTATAGCGTGTGTCTGACCATGCCTTTAAATTTTCATTGGCTTTTGTGGCATTAATAGTGCCGTTGGCCAACTCATTTTTTACCAATGTGACTTGCTCATTCATTTGAGTAGTCATCACATCATCAAGTTTTACTTTGGCTTCTTGTTCGGCTATTTGATCATGGTAGAGCCCTATCATTTTTGACTGTGCCTCTTGCTCACGCAATTTATCATCACGTGCCTGTACAGCCCCACCAATCACATTACCTAAACTAGATAGTCCAGTCATGGGTGTATGTTGCTGTAAAGTTGGTTTAGCTGTATCTCGACCTTGTGAACGTGGTATTTGCATTATTTCCACCCCATCGCTTGTACACCAGCCTCTGCAAAACTACTGGCTGATTTCATGCCGTAGTTATTACGTTGCATCTTGCCTTGCTGTTTGATCTGCTTGGCTTGCCAATTTGCATCACTCAAATTCATCGTTGAGTTATAAGAAGCGTCACCAATGATTTCATCTTGAATCATTGCAGCAGAACCCACATCCACATCTAATCCATTTTCAGCAGCTGCTGCACGTGCTGAGGATGCATCTTTTTTACCTTGTTCAATAATCTTCTTAGAATTTAATTGAGCAACTGAACGAACAGTTTTAGCATTGCCTTTAGCCACTGCATCAGACTGAACTGCATTGGCCATGTTTTCCACACCACTAAAAATAGATCCGATCATTCCACCTTTGCCTCCACACATGATTAAACCTCCATTTCTAGGACATAGCCGATCAGCTCAAAACCGAGTGACTTGTATATATTTATTGTTTTATCTGCATGAATGCCTGAGATTGTGCCAAGCTGAATACGATCAGCATTATTGATCTTCGCCCACTCGATAAAGTACTGAACTAGTTCACTACCTACACCGCTTGCACGATATTCAGGAAGTACATACACGCCTTGCTCAAAAGCCAAACGATGATTTGTACGCCAATCAATATCTAAACATCCAATTAGCGTACCGACAGGATTATCGTACTCATCACAGATAAGAAAAATGGATTCATTTCCTTGAATCAAATAAGTGAATAATTTAACTGCCTGATCTTCATCAAAGCCTTGCGCTCTGAATTTTGGCGATTCTTGGGTAAGACGCTTGCCGAAATCAACAAGCGTTCCTAAATCCTGAATTGTTGCAGTTCTTACAAGCATCTCTACTTCTCATTAATTGATACCAACATAGAGACACTTTGAACGTGGAATGGTTGCGGTTTGTTGTGTGTTATTTTTAATGTAAGTTCGTGAAGTGGTTGCCAACCTGTCAAAGCTATGTCCACATAACCTGTAAACAATAGGTTTTTAAAAGCATCAGCGGACACTTTCTTATGCTGTAATTCACGATCATTTACATAACCACCAATACTATCTTTAATCCATATAACAGCCTCATGGACTGAGATTTTATGAAACATGGTTGTACTTGGCACCTGACTGAAATCAGGAGGTAATAAATCAATTTCAAACGAAAATGCCTGTCCGCAATAATATGTTTTTCCTGTTTCTTTGGACATGTTCAAATTAGGCGAATACCAATATCCATCTAGGTCACGCCAATTCAGGTAAGGCGTATTTAGATTTGAAAATGGAATCTTATTCTCAGGAGAATATATAAATTCACAATCACTCTGAGCTGACTCTATTAATTCCTCTAAATATGTCGCTCCACTTCTTTTCACAAGCATATAACATTGGTCTGAACCTGTGACTGTAGGCAAAGCACATACAGAAACAACATCACCACCAAAATCATGTAACGCCCAGGCATTCATTTCTTGATCACGATTTAAAGTGATCGATGCAACTTTTCCTGAATTAAGCACAATCCAAACCAATGAATAAGGCGTTTGCTGATAGGTCAATTCCTTAATGCCAGCATTGTTCTGTGCAATATGTGGCGCAATGGCTGATAGTTCAGGCGATACAAGACCATCAACTTCATAACGATAAGTCAATGCACGTAATCGCTCACCACCACGCTGAACAAATAATAATTCATTACCCACAAGGCAGGGCTTCACATCCTTTTGTGCACCATATGTTGTGTGTTGCTCTATTTGAGCGGATGCAGGTGTTAGCGCACCAGCTGAGCTAATTAAGAATTCTGACCCACCTGTGAGTGCGACAACACCGCCACGCTGTGCTAAGTGCAATATATTGTCCGATTGACTAGACGATGAAGCGACACTAAAAGCATCTGCATCATCTGTTGATTCTAAGAAATCACCATCACTAGCAATTGAACTAAACCAAAATTGATTCGGATTTGTTTTAGTATTGGCAAATACAAGGCGCTGTTTAAATAATACAACTGAACGTGGATAGCCAGTACTTGCCGTGAATGCTAATGAATTCAATGTCCAAGACTTTGCAATAGCTTGAATGTCAGTGGTTAACTTCACCATGATTTCACCCATAGCAATCGCAGAAGAACTAATGGATGTGATTTTTACTTGGCCACCATTGATCGATACCACAGCTCCAACATGTTCAGAGGTAAATACAGATGCATCCGTGCTCGTTACTTCTTGCCACTGAGTTGCACTTTCTGCAGGCTGTACATTTTTATTATCGATCAACGCTCGCCATGTCTGACCTTCATGAATTACACGATCGCCTGCTAAATACTGCTCAGTACTATTCCACGATGGAAATGCTGTAGCAGTTAGGCTAATCGTTTTTCCTACTTCAACGCCACTAGGCTTCAATGCCACATTTGGTGAAGTACCTATTTCATCCGTAGGCTGTACCGAAAAAGTGAAAGGTGTAAGTTGCCAATTATCAAAATCAGCAGAGCACAGTAAGCGTTGTACCGGTGTATCACCTTGAACCATATACATGCGATAACGAGTATGTGCGAATTGGATTTCTTTGACTTTCTGCACTGTATTAAATGGTGTAAATGTTTCCCAAACAATAGATTGAGTTCGTGGATCGTAAACTCTTAAAAACCCTACGCCCAAAATCAACATGTAAGCATTTTCAGAATTAGGAATAAACGGAATTAATCGTAATGCACCAGTGAGCGCCATTCTAAAACGTGTACCTGGTCTTTTCTTTACACCACCCTCCACTAACGGAATAGCATTTAAAAGACGTTTAGCTCCATTTGCATATTGCTGTACATCGGTACGAGTCCAAAGCAAAGGAGATAATTCACCGCTACTTAAATTGTTTTTTAATACCCAACTACGCATTAGTAACGACTCCAAATATAAGAAGATTCCGCATATTGCATGTCTTCACTTTGCCGTTCTTGGGCGTTTACTCCACGTGCTTTTTTAATTTGCCGTTCATATTCAGCCTTTGCCGATTCACCTGCAGCATCACTACCAGTAAGCGGTTTACATAAGCGTGAAGCTAGTTTTAATGTCATAGCCTCAACAAGTAATGAATCCCATGTGTCTTCGTTGTTATTGTCAAAGATATAAATCAATTGGACCTGTTCAGCGTTCGCAAGAATATGACGATTTTCGATTTCGTATTTACATTGACCTGCATCAATCAAACGTAAAAAATCACGCGGTAATGGAAATGCATGGCTAAAACCGAACGATGGATAAGTTGTAATGGGTGCGAGAATGGTGCGCTTTTTAGCACATGACCACGGATGATCACGAAGTACCGCTTTACGTGTGTGATCATAGACATTTCGACAATGTTCAGCCGTAGTTGTTTCTTCCTCAAAGCTTGCAATTGAACGGCTTCCAATTAAAGACAGCGCATGATTGCAGATAGATATTTTTGTTGATGTCATAAAAAAGCCCTCAAGTTTTGATTAGCTTGAGGGCTTTTAAGGTGCGGTTTGTTGGGTGTTAGCCAATGTTGTTATGCAATTTATCTTTCAGTAAATACCCTTCAAGCATCCAAATTTTTTCACGTGCATTTTGGTACGCAATTTTCTGACCAATCAATTTGTCAAAGTTTTCAGGACTGGCACATGCCGATTCACCTGTAACTGTGAACCCATTTTCTAAAGTTAAAATGCAAATAGTTAAACATGGAGTGTTTTTATCTTCTTTTGCAAAATAATCTTCATGTGCATAAGCAGGTTCAATATCACCGTTTAAATAACGAATTGCTTTGATTTTTGAATCAATAAGATCAGGGGTTAAACGTGGTGCATTTAAGCCTTTGTCTTGAATTTCTTGTTCGATTTGCTGTTCTGTATTACTCATTCTTTCAATCCTTTCGCTACGTTTGCTTTGTCAAAAAAACCCTAGCACCTCCGCTCAAAGTGCCAGGGAAAGGCTTAAACTAAGTAATCAATTAAGACCACTTTCTTCTCATTGGCACGACCAGCACCATAAGAATGAACACCACCCACCTGATTAATGTTGTTTTTATCAGGACGTTCATTGATTTTGAATTGTGAAATAGGCGCATCACCAAAATGTACTGCTGTCTTGCTATACATCGCTGTACGTAATTCAGTTGCACCACCTGCACCAACATTTTGTTTTTCGTATGGAATCCAATTCATACCAAGCCACTTACCTGAAATATCACCTTCTTGAAGCATTTTCACTGCCATGAAGTCAGCGGAAGTAAGCGTGGTATCCGCTAAAATTTGCTCCATCATATTTGAGCTGTACAAGATATTAATATCTTCTGAATCAGCTTCATTTTTACGGAAAATAGAACGCCCTTTAATGAGTTTTGCTTTTGTTAAAGGTGTCGTATTTGCAAGAATAATCTGACCAGCTGGCACCGCCACGTTAGTTGATGTTTCCACACCAGCATCGCTTACAGTTTTACGAGATACAGAACCTACTAATGCTTGATAAATCACATCATCTTTTTTACGATTTGCGGATTCAACCAACATACGCATATATGAATCACTTGGATGTGCTTTCATCTTTGGCAAATCAGAATGCTCAATCGGTAGGAATAAGCTGTAATCGCCCATAATGACTGTACGAGTACCAGCATCAGGATGCGTCCAAACCGTATCAGTGAAACGACCTGTGTAGGCTTTCATTTCTACAGACCCAAGGTCGTTGATCGTGAATGATTTACCTGTAATTGAGCCACGGTTATGCACGGTAGCAAGCAAACGTGATTCTTTTTGCACTAGCTCATGTTCAAAAGCATCATGAAAGTCTTGAACAAACGCTGCGGTAACTTTGTATTCATTCGGCATGAGTTATAACCCCTAATTAACCGTATTGTTTTTGATAGGCTTTCTCAATCTTCGCCATCACCGCTTTATGCTCAGGATGTTTGGGATCGTTATACGCCTCCGATAAACGCAATGATTCAACACTTTCAGCGGTACTTTGTTGTGTGTTACTTGGGGGTAAATCTTCTTGCAATGTTTTACCTACGGCAGATGCAAAGCGGATCAATGCTGTTGGTGAATCAAGTTCTTCAGGTTTAAAGCCCATCGCTTTAATAGCATTTTGAGCAAAACCAACATTCACAGCATAATTATTGCCCCATTCAGTCTGTAGGCTTTCAATATTGGTTTGTTGGAACTCATCCCAAATTTTGACAACTTCACTCACTTGGTCATTATCCAAGCCAACGGCATGAAAGCGATCCAATACTGCAGCGTTTTCAGTTTTAAATGCATCAGCGTCAAAACCTTCTACATTGATTTCGTATTCGCCAGCCGTCGCAGGAACATTAGGAGTTTGGACCTGATTATTTTCTTGTTGCTGTTGAGTCTGCTCATTTGTGGTTTGAGTTGTATCAACGCCTGGTGTAGTTGTTGAATCTGTAGTTTCTGTATTTGTTGTTTCTGTTGTTTGTTCAGTCATCGTTCTGCTCCATGTAAGCAATTTCTAAGGCTTCGTTGTAATTTGGGCTATTCGCCACGTTCACTTTGTTTAAAATAAAATCGATAACTTCTGCACGACCTAAACGCCGTGAAGTTTCACGTTCTCCGCCTTGTGAATCAGGTACGAAAGGACTACGTTTAAATCGAGACACAAGATCATCTATAACCTCTTGACCATTAGTATTGAGATCAAAAAGAATTCGATAGGTTTCAGCCGTTGGTTTACGTGCTGACCTGTGCTTGATGAATGTGCCGTGATCTTGTGTAAGTTCATCGGCAATCAAATTTTTAAAGTCGCTTTTGATGTCTGCAATTTCTTGCTTTAAGCATGTAATTTGCTCTTGTGCTACCTGGACTCTTTCCCATTCATGGTGCTTTTCATTGCGTAGTTGGCTACTTACCCCTCTTTCCTCAAACAACTGATTGCTTAAATCCTTTACTTGAACTTCTTTGGCATAAAGTGATGCACATGCAATCAATGCAAGAATGGCCATAACAGCGAGAGCTAGGATCATTGCATCACCTCGCTTGTCATTTCAGCTTCTAAGCCTTTACCCAAGCCTTGAGCAACCGCACCTGTCATTTGTTGCTGTGCCACTGCTTGTTGTTCTTGGGCTTGTGCCTGTTGCTGTGCTTCTGCTTTCTGCTTGCGATAGGCTTCTAGCTTTTCTTCAGTACGTATAATTGAATTCGGTACACCCAAACGCTGTGCGAGAACTTGAGGAATTGCATCGGTATCCACATTGTCCATTGCACTTGGATCAAGCTCTGCAATCGGTGCAAGTGAAGCCATGAAGCGCTCAATGGCTCCAACATCTTCAAGCTGTTGAGCACGTGCCAAAGGCGATATAAATTTAAAAGAAGTATTGCGACCTTGTAATTCTTCGGGTGCTTCGCCAATGGTTTGATGAACTACACCAGAGCGATAAGCTAAACCGAAAGAGCGCTCTAAAATTGGTACAAGCATTTCAGCTTGTGCACGACCGTATAACGGCCCGATCTGCTGACGAATCATGTCTACACGCATATAAGTTTCAGCTGCGGTCATTGGCTGGTTATATGGTGACTCCATCCCATCAGCCATGAGCTTGCGTCTGATTCCTGATTGAAGTCTTTGGAGTAAAGCATCAGCAACCTGAAAGCCTTTACCACTATCTAAACGCTTCATTGATTCAGTTTTATTTGCTGTAATAATCTTGCCACCACCAATTCGTACAGTACGAGGGTTTAAGACCCCATCATCTTCTGCGATCCACATCCCAAGAACATCAATTTCAGCACTACGTAATGTGTCACGCATCAAAGCATTAGCAGACTTCGCCTCAGGTAACGCCGTGGACATTAAGCCTATGCCATAAACTGTGCCTGGTATTTTTCTAAAACGTGGTACAGCACATGGGAATTCGTTGTAACCCGATTCTTTCAATAAATTACGTGCATCTACTTCAACGTGATAAGAAGCAAACGGCATGTTCTTTGGCAGTAAAACAGGATTGATATAATCGACTTTGACATCACGTGGTTCGATTACATGAATGACTTTGAACATTTGATCAGGATTTTTCTTACTAGCATCAAGTACACGCTTACTGACTTTATCTTCACCAAATTGGCTAATAAGTTGCGATGCACTCATGCTGTATTCACGATATATTGTGTCTACCACACCATCTGAACGAGTTGTCGAAATAAAGCACTGACCGACTGGCCAACATTGAAATGAATAGCCACCACCCTTTTTACGATCAATATCTTCATAAAGCACAGACCAACCAGCGACAACAAAATCAATCATCTGATCAAAGTTTTCACTATCAAAGTTTGAACCATGAATATTTCGGAACATAAATTGACAGACTTGCTCAAGCCACTGCTCACCCTCAGTCAATACTGTTGGATCATCCACACCATCAGGCACAGCATTAAACCAAATTGCATTCGCAGGTGTAGTTCCTGCAATAAGTGAAGCAACACATTTAAGAACTGATTCAGATGCAGTTGAATCCAACAAATCAGCACGTTGCTTTCGTTGTACAGAATCAAGACCATCACCACCGTTAAAACACTGTTGACGTTCAGGCGCACCGTATTTGTAGCATTCAGTCCAATGCGATTCATATTTAGCACGTTCGGAACGCAACTCTCCTAAACGCTTACAGATACGGCTAGCCAATTCGCTCATGTTTAACCACCCAATGTTGTTTTCTTCTGATTTTCATCAGTAGATGAAAGCACTTCCGAAGCCTTACGCTTCTTACGTTGTGCTACAGCCTGATTTTGTGCTTCCTGTGCTTCACGCTTTGCTTGATCATCTGCAGCACTTGCATCAAAACCTTTTGATGCTTTCTTGGTATCCGTTAGACCTACTGCATCGGTCACAGAACTTAATAGCTTTCCAACTGCTCCACCGCACATAAGAACCTCCTTAGACTAACCAGCCTTTGTCAGTAAGCTTTGCAGACGTTGTTTTGGTACGATCAGGACGTTTAGCCATTTCGGAAGCAAGATTAGGATTTGCAAGTTCAGGCTTCAGTTCTGCAATACGTTCTTGCATTGCTTCAGGATCATTTTTAAATGAAGCAAGTTCACGAATTGCAGAAGCCAACTGTTCTTCTAAATTCTGCGTAGTATCAGGATCAGGCTGTTCACCATTTTCAATTGTTTCTATAGGTGTGTCAGTTACAGGTGCTAATTGTTCTTCTGGTTGCAGAGTATTTTCAGTTGCACCAGGTGTTTTTAATGTACGTCTTGGAGTAGTAGCCATAAAAAAGCCCCATCGTTAGTGATAGGGCTAGCTTATGTATTGGATAGATCAGGTTTGTTGGGTGATTATCCGTTAAACCGACCTGAATTTATCAAGAAAAGCCTTATTCTTAAAGCCAACATAGGGACACCACCCCCAACCATCACGCCAAAAAAACCAATCATTTGAATCAGTTCTAAGCCAGTACGTGCCGTCACTTTCAATATGGGTAGTATCATGCGGTGCTACCACTTTTAAAGCTCCTTAACATCGTCAATAAAACGTGGCTTCCCTTTACGCCCCTCTTCTTTCCACTGCTTTTTAGAATAAAAATTCACTTCATCTTCAGTAGCTTTTCTAATTTGCGAATTTGGAGAGTTTGGCGGACTCATAGTGCCATACTTACTAACAAGAACTTTGTTATGAAGCATGCGAACCATCAAAAGAACAGGCTGGCCATCTGTATACATAACAAGATCGCCATTTCTATATTCATCATGATCAATCATAATTTTTAACGGTTTTAAGGCTTCATCCAACTGCCCTATAAGCTGATCACACAACCCACCATCCTCAAAGATATCTAACTGACCGATCGTGTACTGATACGTCTGCCACTCTCCCTCACGTGGATGTCTTTGCAATCCTGTTTCCGTTTGCCAAAGGATTACGAAAGCATCACCGTTGTCATAATTCGGAACACCACCCCTCGCCCATTCACTCACAGTACTTGCACCAGCTACAGGCAAAACGTAGGCAATCTTTTCGTGTGTCCATCCAAGTTTTAATAGGTCTAAGATCATACGGTTGAAGTCAGGACGCTTGTATCCACGCATCAGGACACGAAACTCTTTCACCTTCTTTTTGGTTTCAGTGTTTTGAAAACGCGCGCGTGCGCGAGGAGAGTCCATATTTATTAAACTATCAACCGTCATATCCATGCTTACAGCTCCCAAACTTTCAATCGAATCAAACCACCTTTAACGACTGCCCCACGTTTAACGATCAACTCATCAAACTGCTCATCATCATTACAAAAACCACATTTCACTAAGCTATCGATCGTTGCTTTCAAATGATTGTCTATGTCCCTTTTTTGCTTAGTCGGAAAATGAAAAATAACTTCCAATTTTAAGCGTGATGACAATCCCAAAGCTGGTACAAGAGCCATCATCACAGCGTGAAATTGCCTTGCCCTGTCTGATAATTTCATTCCTTTGCCTGTTCTCTCCCAGTAGTGATTTACAGATGGTGGTGTTACTGCAACTTCACAAAATAAAACTTGGTTCTCGCTATACTTTGTATTTTGCTCTGATTTCGCTTGTATGACATCTTTATTGGCTTGCTGTACCTTTGCATCATTTTCAGTTTTTAAGCGCAATTTCGACAATACAGCCCTATCTCTGTGCGATTTTAGATGTGCCTTTAAGACTTGTTCGCTCCATCTCATGCAAAATACCCTCGATCCATCGCTAAACAGCAAAAAATAATTAAACCGGCAATGCAGAATCTGAATTGGTTTTGAGTCATGAGTTTTGCCCCTTTCCTGAACTGCCCCACGGCGTAGGTTTCACCGCGCGTCTAAGCTGTTCACGCAATTCAGGGGGGCAAGGAATACCGACTCTTGCTCTCTCAGCCTGTTTTTCTTCAACTTTTTTCTGAATATTTTCATCATTGGTTCTGTTTGGTTTGATCCACATAATTTGAACTTTGTTCATTCTTTTTGCTTCACGTAGGTTGTACTCATACGTTTCGATAAATGATTTGTAAGTTGCTTTCTGCCCTTGCGTAGCAAAGATTTCAGACACTTCAAGGAATGATTTACGAGCCAGTGTGGTGATCGGTTTGGTGTTGTCCTTTTTCCAATTCAGTGAGAACGCCCAAGCCATTTCCGCTGTCCACCATGAATCATCCTGAAGACACAAACGTCTGAACTCTGACAGTGTTGGACACCATTTTTCAGAACGCATATTTTTTATGCCGTTTTGAATTTGTCCTGGTGTTAGACCATCGAGCACCAATCTGAAAGTTTCAATCAGCGTGTCAAAATTTGTTGCACCGTGAACACGTTCAAAATCTGCACCGAATACCGCCTCGAGCACGCCTAAAATTTGTTGAGCAATTTCGATTGGAAAAGTCACTGACGTTTCAAGTGCTTGGTTGTACTGTTGTAATTCAAACATCGCGAATCTCCCCTTGGTTTTGAGGTGCTGAATCTGATTTTAAGAATTGACCAAAACGGCTGACACGCTTCGGTTTTTCAGTTTTGGTTGTTTGGGTTTGTTTCTGAGCCTTTCGATCTTGTTCCGCTTTGAGTTCAGCATCGCTTGGTAGATTTTTCATGAACGTGCTTAACCAGATCGACATCCACTTTTGCGGTGTGTGATTTGATTTGTCCAAAGACCACTGAGCCATTTTTTTGAGATTTTCAAAAATGCGGTCAGGTGAGTGATTTGGGAAACTCGCTTTCGCTTGGTCTTGGAAATCGATTTGAGCAGGATATTTCTTGCAGAGATCGGGAAATGAAATTGCAGTGCGGTCTGACGTTTGGTACTCAATAAAATTCAATGGTCGATTTTCTTGCGCCGTGAATTTTTCCTCGCACGCTTTATCATCATCTTCTAAAGAATCTATAGGGGTATCTATTGTGTGTCCTATTACAGGACTAGTTACTAGTCCACTAATAGGACTAGATCGGTCTTGTAATGGGACTAGTCTTGTAATGGGACTAGTCTTGCTAGTGAACCGATCTTTCAATGAAATTTCATTAATGCAATAAGATTTCATCCCTTTTTTACCGCTATCTAAAACAGTAACGACACCTAATTTAATTAATTCTTGTAAGGCATTTGAGACAGTAGTTCGCCCCATTTTTCGCGCACCTTCAAGATCACTACCTTGTAGTTGTGAATAGCTTACAAAATCAGTTTCTTTTAAATGTCCATTAATACGGTTTTCAAGCTCCATATACACATTGCGTGCTGCATCGCTTATGAATGGCCATACTTCTTTTCGATACAATCGACTGGACATAACATGGCCTTGTTCAAACCTATCGCTATACATGTCTTTTCCAGCCTCTTGTTTAGACTGTGACGGCTTTTTAAATGGAATAACTTGTGCAGTATTCATATCTTCACAGCCCCCACATTTCGTGTTAAATTCAACATCGGTGATTAACCTCGTTTACTTTTCGGAGTGAACGGCAATAAGGCTCAACTGGTCGCACAGTTGGGCTTTTTTTGTGCCTGTGTTTTGGGGTATTACGTTTAAAAGACGTGGTGGAGCTTGTAGCTCAAAATTGGTATCCACTGTATCTGTGGTAAGACATGTGAGTGATCGGAGAGAATTTAGGTATTCCCTGACCTCTTGGATTTTTGACTTCATGCATACACGACTTAACTTAGAAACATCTGAACGCTCAGCTCTAGCTATTGCTTCAAACTCTCTTTTCTCTTCATACGTACATTTAAAAGTGATGCTCTCGGTGAGTTTTTCAGACATGAGGGCGACAACCTTATGCAATCGCATTTGGACGAAGTTCAATCCATATTTCTTGATAAGTGTCAGGAAAAATATCCTTGCGTGTAGAAATACCCTTATCTTCTGCAATGACAGCCAAACGTATTTTTCGATCGATAGGAATTTGATTCCATCCACTGACTGATGGCGTTCTTATTCCAAGCATTCTTGCAACCGCTGTCGGACCACCTAAAGCCTCAATGAGCTGGTTATCTGTCATGTTGTTCTCCTAAGTTATTATTTTAATTATTAGGCATTCCTTATTTTTAATCAATAGGAATACCTAATTTATTTCATGTTAGGATTTCCTAATGAAAACTCTCGCTGAACGTCTCAAATACGCAATGGAAGTCTTACCACCTAAGAAAATAAAGGGGGTCGATCTTGCACGTGCTGTCGGTGTAAAACCTCCCTCTGTGAGTGATTGGCTTAGTGGTAAATCAAAAAATATGGATGGTCCAAATCTTATTCGTGCTGCCCAATTTTTAAAGGTGAATTCGAAATGGTTAGCTACGGGTATCGGTAAACCTAACGATGAGGAAGCAAAATCAAATTTCAGTAATGTCTCTATTAGTGATTTACCATTCAGAAAAATTCCTGTGTTAGATTTCGTTCAAGCAGGGCTTTTTAATAGTGTGGGTTATGATGGTATTAATCCAAAGGGCGAAACTTATACAACATATCAAGGCGCTAGACCTGAAGAAGTCTTTAGTTTAATTGTTGAGGGTATGAGCATGGCACCTGACTTTATGCCAGGTGACTCCATTGTAATTGATGCGTCTATTGCACCACAGCCTGGTTCATATGTTATTGCTCAAAATGGTAATATTGAAGCTACATTCAAAAAATATCGTGTTACTGGTTATGATGAATATGGTCGAGAGGAGTTTGAGCTCGTTCCTTTAAATCCGGACTATCCAACTATGTCATCTAAGGATCATCGCATTACAATTATTGGTGTGATGGTTAGACATATGCGAGATTATAAATAAGAGATTTAAATGAAAAAAGTTTGGGCTTATGGGACATCCACCCCAATCCAAAGGATTGGAGTTATTATATTTGGTATCGGTCTAATTTCTTTAATATCATGGATGGTTAAAGAAGATTTAGCATTTAATGACTTATTTGATTCTTACTATTTGCCAAGATCTAGAGACTCATTCTTTTTTCATTTGTTCTTTTACTTAATACCTTTAGGCATCTTAATGTCTTGGGGCTATCGGGTTTTAATCAAACTCAAAGAATGGGTTTTTAAAGAGAATCTAGTAGATTTTAATCAAAAAACTGAACCAAAAGTAAAGCAACCTCAATTGCAAAATCATAAAAATTTACATTTTAAAAATAATCTTGCTGCATTCCAATTCGCTACAAAAAACTATATATCCAATATGGAATCTGGAAAGCTTAATTTTGGTCTTGTTCAAGATGTATTCCAAACACAAGATGGTAATTTTCAATTTCTCATTCAGCTAGCTGATGTAGGCAAAACAACTTTAGTTAGCGGCTTTAATGACAAGCATGGTGATAAAATCTATAAAGGGAATTTAGTTTTTTGGGGTTTTGTTGAATCTGTGAATGATATTAATGCTTTAAAAATATCAGGGATAGGTCACGTCCTCGCCATACTCTCCCCTGAATATGATCCAAATCAAGGAAAGTGGATTATAAAAAAAGATCTTACTAAGTAATCTACTCATTAAAAAACCGCCTTATTAGGGCGGTTTTTTTCACCCATCAAAAAATAAATCAAAATAATTAGGAATACCTATTTACTTTATTATTAGGATTACCTAATATTTACCTCGTACCCAATAAAAAGCCTGCAACGGTCTCGACAACTGGCAGGCTTACTCAAAGAGCGAGATAAGTATGAACCAACACCCATCACACAGTCAAACGCCTGAGTTTGGCGTAAACAAAAGTGCTACATCAGCACGCCTATTTCAACACCCAACACCTGAAGAACAGCGCCCTACTCGTTGGAAAAATATTTTCAGCAACTTTTGTGCATCTATGGTCGTTGCGACCTGTGCCCTTGCTATGACTTTTTTGATTTTAAAGGGCTGTGCTGACGAACAAGTACGTCACCAGACTGTAATCGAAGCACAATTTATTAAGGGTGGTAAGTAATTATGACTCGTAAACCTAAAAGAACTCAGGCTAATGAGTGGCAAGAGCTTCGCTCTCGCTATGAAAGCAATAGTTCATTTCGCCGTAGACGTGTTCTTAAAAACCTAAATGATTTACCTGATTTTCAAAACTTTATTGTCGATAAAGGCGCTGATGTATTTGCTAAACCCTGCCAAGACGAACTTTTAAGATTTAATTTTAATGGCGTTTTTGGAATTGTTTGGACAACCGGCACTGGGAATTTATTGGCTCATGACTTCTCTGATGCTTATTACCAAGGTGTACACCAATGAATGCATACATCGAACTAACTATCCCTGCACAAATCATTGAAAATATGAGCAATGATGAATACCACTCACGTCCTGAATTCAGCTCAAGTCAGCTCAAAGATATGCTTCGTTCAGGTGCTCATTTTCATTCCCATAACATAATTAAAGAACATGAACGTGAATCTAAAAAGCACTTAGATTTCGGCACACTTGCTCATACTTTATTTTTAGAGCCGGAGCAATTCCACAACGAATTTGCAGTCATCCCTATAGATGCACCAAAGCCACCTACTGACGTTATGCGTAACGCTAAGAATCCATCAGAAGATTCAATTAAACGTGTGCAGTGGTGGGATGATTTTGCTGCTAAACATGGCGAGAAAATTACGATTTCAGCAGAGCAATTAGATGGTGCTCAGCGCATTGCTACCAATTTACGCACGCTCAGCTCATATAAAGACATGCAAAGCAATTATGGCATGGCAGAAGCAAGCATCTTCTTTACTGATCCTATTTTTGGTTTAAAGCTCCGCGTACGTCCTGACTATCATTTAGCACCATGTAAAGCATTCCCGAATGGTTTGATTTTAGATGTCAAAAGTACCCGTGACGCACGTCCTTTTAAATTCTCAAGAGACAGTGGCGAATATGGCTACGACCTTTCTGCATCGATGTACCGTGAGGGATTTCAGCAGTATTACCAAACTGAAGAAAAACCACCCTTTATTTTTTTAGTGGCTGAAAACTTAGCACCATTCAACGTCAAGCAATACAGAGCTTCCGACCTTTTATTAAGTGTTGGTGACACTCGTTATTACAAATCAAAAGAAATGCTCGCTGAATCCTTACTCATCAACGAGTGGGATGGCTACTCAAAAGAAATGGAAGATTTATTCCTACCTTCTTACATGACCAAACAAGCGTTAGATGCAGATTTTCACTAATTTTATTCATTTTTAACCGATTTTATTCAAATTTAAGGAATTTTATTCATGAACGCTCAAACTCAAATTTCTGCTACTTCAAACAATACTGTTGGTCTTTTAAACCTCGAGTCTTTTGAACTATCTCAACGCATTGCCAAAATGCTTTCAAGTTCAACATTAGTGCCTGAACAGTATCGTGCAACGATTCAAAAGAAAGCAGGTAAAGACGAATACGGCAATCAACAATGGCGTGAAGAGCCTAACCCAAATGGCTTATCAAATTGCGTTATTGCATTAAACATGTCTAATCGTATGGGTGCAGATCCATTGATGGTGATGCAAAATCTTTACCTGGTGAATGGTCGTCCATCTTGGTCTTCACAATTTATTATGGCTGGTATTAACAGTAGTGGTCGCTTCTCAGCTTTGCGTTTTGAAATAGAGGATTTAGGGGAAAAAGTAATTGAATATTCTGAAACAGTTTGGGAAAACCGTAAGCCTAAAAAAATAACTAAATCTGTAACAGTAAATGATTTTAGCTGTATTGCTTGGGCTATTGAACGTGAAACTGGTGAGCGTTTAGAGTCTTCTAAAATCACAATTGAAATGGCAGTTAAGGAAGGTTGGTATACAAAAGAAGGTAGTAAATGGCAAACCATGTCAGAGCAGATGCTTCGCTATCGTGCTGCTTCATTTTTTGGTCGTGTTTATGCACCTGAATTATTAATGGGTCTACGTTCTGCGGAAGAAGAAAAAGACCGTATTATTGACGTTACACCTACTCAAGAATCAACTGTAATTAATGCATCTGATTTTAAACATATCAAAAGCTTAATTTTAAAAGCTAAGTCTTTGGATGACTTAGAAGAGTTGGAAAGTAGCATCTACGCCCTATCAGATGAAGCGGAACGTAATGAGCTAATCAAAATTTATAAAGCTTCTGCTGACAAATATCAGGTTACTGACGTTAAAGCTACTGCAAAAAAGCCTGAACCTGTTCAGGAGGAAGCTCCACCAGTTGAAGAAGTTCAAGTTAAAAAGCCATCTTCAGCCGATATTCGTAAAGAAATGATTGGGCAAATCAATAGTTTTACCAACATCAAAGATTTACTGACGGTTATTCCTTGTATTGAACAGCATGACTTTCTAACAGATATTCATAAGCAGTATTTGGTTAATTTAGCTCAGCAAAAACTTGATGAGTTAAACAAACAAACTCAGACTGTCAAAGCCACCTCTCCAGTCATCAACGAAATCAAAAGTAATAACATTAAAAATGGCTTAGCAGGTCAAATTCAAGATGCTAAAGACATTACAGCTCTTGAAGACGTTGCACAGCGAATCAACGAAAGTAAGCCTCAGATGACATCAGCACATCAACAGGAAGTATTGGTTATCTACGCACAGCGGAAAGAAATTTTAAGTCAGGCTGATATTTTTGGAGCAAAAGAAGACAACACCCCTGTTGCACGTGCCATTGCTCGAATCAATAAATGCCAATCACAAGATGAAATCAACCTTGTGTGGACTGAAATTGAAAACGATCCGTATGTTTCTAGTGCTTTAAGTGACGCTGATCGAAAGCAAATTGAAGAAGCAGCTGACCGTCGTGAAGCGGAAATTCAAGGCTAACCCACTTTGGCCATAAATAAAAAGTTTATGGCCAACTTCTGAAAACAAGACATAGAATTGGTGACATGATGGATATTCAGAAAAATCAAACTCAAGAATCATTCGAAAAGCTTTATGTAAAAAATGCACCAGCTTGGTCTTTAGAGCGTGATGAGGATGGTGGCTATAAATACCATGCAACACAATCTGCATTTTTACTTTTTGAGCAACAGCAGGTTGAAATTGATTTACTAAAAAACGAATTGGCTAAAGCCCAAGCGGTGCCTGAAGGTTTTGTTTTGGTGCCGAAAGAACAATTTGAATCGTTGAGTAAATTTAAGGACCTTTATAAAAGAGCAATTATTAATGCTAAAAAGCGTAAGAATCAACTTAATTGGGCTCACGTAGCGAGTCTTGGTATTGGATCAGGCCTTGCTGTTGAGCTTTGTAAAGCTTTCAACATAGATCCGGGTGCGACAAATATGCAAATGATGATCGAAGCACAGGAGCAAAGTCATGATTGAGAAAATTAATCAATTATTGCCGGTTGAAGTTGAGCGCAATAATCATGGTGAATGGAT
>NZ_JBJZOR010000028.1:0-43619 GCF_046269225.1 Acinetobacter sp. TY2 | reverse complement strand
TTCACTTCTTGCGCTTTACTTGGATGATGTACGGTTGCCACACCATCATCAGTTTTTTGATCAACAATGGCTTCTGGGTTATAGATAACAATCGTTTCATTCCCATAAGCATCTTCTCCGACAATATATTTAAATCCTTTACGATTCATCTTATTACACATACGTTGATACCACCCTTTGAAGCCTTGTTTTTCTTCACTTGGGTTGTAATAAAATGCATTCATTACCGCAGGTAAGCCTAGACCACAGACAATTCCAGATAGTAATACACTAATAAATGTATAACCAATCAAAATACTGCTGTATTGGCTCAGCTCAGGCACGTTAGCCACAGCAAGAATCAGTGCAAGTGAAATCCCTCCACGAACCCCGCCCCAAGATAAAATGGCTAAACTACCATTATAACTTTTCATACGGAAGGATGGGAAAAATGCAAATGCCAAAAAGTTTGCAGCAAAACGTGAAAGGTGTAGAGCAAAGAAAGCAACAATACCGCCTAAAATTAAGCTTGTACTCAAATCTAAAATAAAGATTTCTAGCCCAATAAGGGTAAAGAGAAATGAATTGATAATGCCTTCAACGGTATGCCAAAAATGGTTTACTTCTCGAATTTCACGATCTTGTAAAATCTCTTTCCATTTATTCCCAACAATTAAACCACCAATCACACAGGCAATAGGTGCAGAGGCGTGAGCAAATAAAGCCACCAAATATGAACCACATGCCAACAATGCAGTCGTTAAAATCAGCGATTCCATTTCATGCTTACCACGGAGTAAACGTAAAATCCCAAGACCAAATGCCCAACCAATAATGACCGCAACGACAATTTCATACAGCAATGTTTGTAAGGTCGCAATCAAACTAAAATGCTCACCTTCCAACACATTCAATAACGTCATAAATACTGCAATACACATGGCATCGTTAAACAAAGATTCGCCTTCAAGCTTTACAATTAAATGGTGTGGCGCACGAACCGAGCTTAGTACACCTTTAATTCCAATTGGATCCGTTGCACCTAAGGCAGAACCTAGTAATAGCAATACCAAAATAGGTACAGGATTACCTGTTAAATACTGAAAGCCAAACACTAAACCTGCAAAAAATAAGGCACAAAGTACTAATGCAATGGTGGCAAGAATACTAATTGGCTTCCAATAACTACGTAAATCTGAGACTTTAAATTTCAGTGCGGATGATGTCAGAATGAAACAAATCACGCCATTAACTAAAAAATCATAAAAGTCGATATGACGTACAGCTTCCTCAATATTATGAATATTAATAGAGACAAACTGATTTCCATTCAGCAGACTTGCTCCCCATTGCAATAGAAAGACAAAAATAGCCGAAACAAGTGGTACACCAATTGCCTGAGGAAATCCCAAAATACGTTTATTAAATATTGTTGTCGCAATGGATAATGCAAAAACGACTGTAAAAACTTGAAGAAAGAAATAATTACCCATGCGCGCCCTAATCTTTAATTGTGATTGATAATGAATGCCACAACATTTCCTAAATGAATAGAAAAATACCTACCATTCAACAAAAATATAATTTTACAAAAAATAGTAAACCACGTCGCATTTCCCGTTTATTTTTTAACATAAAAACTACTTTTTTCTCATACTCCCTGATCAAAAAATGCAATCCGATTATTTTTTACATAAAATTATTTTCAGCTTACAAATCGAGTTAAACTACCTGCATTACGATTTTTTGATCGTACTCCTGTTTCTGTGATATTCAATATGACTTTTAAAATGTTGTTCCGTTGTTTTTACGCTTTTGTTCTCATTTTAATTACAACCATGCTCATTTGGACTTGTGTTGTTAAAACACTTGAACTCACTCGCTCAAGTAATACTCCTGATCATGTTTCAACATTCAGTTCAAATACTCAAACAGAATATCGTTTGCTCAGTAACAATCAAAAGCCCGATAAAAAGTTATGGATTGTGATTAAAAATCAAGGATATATCGCTGAGTTAAATTGTGAACATTACCTAAAAACCTTATGCACCGATCAAGACAATCAACATCCATTCCGAAGAATTGATCATGTAACAGTTCAACGCTTTAATGACAAATATTATATTCAAGAGATGAGCTATACCAACACCCAAAATATGCAGCAAAATACTGTAAAATTTTCAGCTCAAGATATTCAATCTTTTCACCAAGCTGATCTCATTACTTTACGTAATCAGATCATTACTTTAAGTTTATTTGCTTTATTTGCACTATATGTTTGTTATCGAATTTTGCGAGACTTCCGAAAATTTTTAAATAAGTAATTTTATTTTCCTCATAAAAAAAGAGAGTACAAATACTCTCTTTTTATTCAAATATTTAAATCTTAAGATTTAAATGTGTCACACGCATTCACATCGCCACTTTTTAAACCAGTTTGAAACCATTGCATACGCTGTGCACTTGTACCATGCGTGAAACTATCTGGTACAGCTATACCCCGTGCTTTTTTCTGCAAATAATCATCGCCGATTTTATGTGCAGCATCCATCGCTTCTTCCACATCACCCTGATCTAAAAATTGCGTTTTTTGCTGTGTTTTATTCGCCCAAATACCCGCAAAACAATCGGCTTGCAACTCTAAACGCACAGACAATTGATTGCCTTGTACTTGACTCGCTTGTTGACGTGCTTTTTGTACTTGCGATGAAATGCCTAATAAGTTTTGTACATGATGTCCAACCTCATGTGCAATCACATAAGCCTGTGCAAAATCACCAGCCTCATCACGTGTTGAAAGCTCAGTCTGATTTTGCTCACCCGAAATATCCATTTGCTGACGCATTTCACGAAAAAAAGTGGTATCCAAATAAACCGTTTGATCGGCAGGACAATAAAATGGTCCCATTGCGGATTCAGCCGAACCACATGCAGAACGATCCCGACCACTAAACATCACCAATTTCGGTGGACTATATTGTGCACCTTGTTGTTGAAAAATTTGTGTCCATGCATCTTCCGTATCTGCTAAAACTGTACCAACAAATGCTAAAGATTCTTTCTGCTCAGCTGTCATATTTTCAGGTGATGCACCTTGTGTTTGCTGACTTGAAGTCACTTGTTTAGTCGCTTGATAGGCCATTTGAGGATCAACCCCAAAAAACTTCCAGGCTACAAAGGCAACAATTAAACCTAAAATACTAATGCCACCAGCCTTTGCACCACCGCCACCTCGACGATCTTCAACATTTTCGCTAACACGTCGCCCTTTCCAACGCATAATTTTTATCCTTATTTTTAGCCGTTGCCTTGATCATAACTGATCTATTCAACTTTATACCGTTTTCGATGATGAACGAATTTTTTGAATCAAACCAATCACCAATACAACCGCTAAACCAGCAATAAAACCAACCACAAAATTGATAAAAGTCGGCGTAATTGCCCCAATAATATTTCCAATCGCAGGAATCAGCTCCACATGATCTACAGCTTCTTCTGTCCAATGATGAAAGGTTGAAATTGCATGAGTAATAATACCACCACCCACAAGGAACATCGCAATCGTGCCAACAATCGTTAATGTTTTCATTAACTTTGGTGCAAATGCCAATAATCCACGCCCAATTTTTTGTTTAACACTTGATGCCTGTTCAGTTAAATACAAGCCCAAATCGTCAATTTTCACAATCATAGCAACAAAACCATAAACGCCAATTGTCATACCAATGGCAATCACTGAAAGTACGATGAGTTTCGTGCTAAACGTTGCTGCAACAACTGTTCCAAGTGAAATTACCACAATTTCAGCCGAAAGAATAAAGTCAGTACGCACAGCACCTTTAATTTTATCTTTCTCAAAGTTTACCAAATCAGTTTCTATAGTTTGAAGCTCATCTTTTGCTTCTTCTGTGGTCTTTGCTTTCTTGTGATGTAAGCTATGAAGTACTTTTTCAACACCTTCATAACATAAAAATAAACCGCCTATCATCAACAGAGGTGTAATTAACCAAGGTGCAAAAAAACTAATCGCTAATGCCAATGGCACCAAAATCAATTTATTGATAAATGAACCTTTTGCCACCGCCCAAACCACGGGTAATTCACGATCTGAACGTACACCACTGACTTGTTGAGCATTTAAGGCTAAATCATCACCCAATACACCCGCTGTTTTTTTTGCCGCCATCTTACTCATCACAGCAACGTCATCAAGGACTGCAGCAATATCATCGAGTAATATTAATAAACTACTTGCCATTTTTTTTCCTAATTTTTAGTTATGTCGCTATTTTAAATTGAAACCTGTGTTTTCTATAACTTATTTTGTACAAATATTTTAGTCAGTTGCTTCAGTTTATTTTTTCTCATGTCATTAAAACATAAGCACAATACACTTTGCCAAGTTCATTTAAATTCGTACTGACATAAAAAAAAATAATGCCGTACAATAAGCCCGAATTTAAAAACATGATGGTCGTTTTACGACGCTGGAATAAATAATGAGCACTCAAGACAATCGCCCTGTTATTTTGACAGGCGACCGCCCAACTGGACAACTTCATTTAGGTCACTTTGTTGGCTCTTTACGGTCACGTGTAGAATTACAAGATTCGCATCATCAGCACATTTTATTGGCTGATGCTCAAGCACTGACTGACAATGCTGATAATTTTGAAAAAGTACGTCGTAATATTATTGAAGTTGCGACCGATTATTTAGCTGTCGGTATTGATCCAACTAAAACGACTATTTGCGTTCAATCATGCCTGCCTGCATTAAATGAACTCACCATGTTGTATTTGAACTTTGTGACTGTTGCGCGTTTAGAACGTAATCCAACCATTAAATCTGAAATTCAGATGCGTGGTTTTGAACGAGATATTCCTGCTGGTTTCTTATGTTACCCTGTTGCCCAAGCAGCTGATATTACAGCATTTAAAGCCACTGTCGTTCCTGTAGGTGACGATCAAATTCCAATGATCGAACAAACTAACGAAATTGTGCGCCGTTTAAATCGTCAAATTGGTCATGATCTTTTACCTGAATGCAAAGTCTTGCTTTCAAATACAGGTCGTCTCCCTGGTTTTGATGGTAAAGCGAAAATGTCAAAATCGTTGGGCAATACCATTGTGCTTGATGCTTCTGACAAAGATATCAAAAAAGCAGTAAATGCAATGTATACCGATCCAAACCATTTGCGTATTGAAGATCCAGGTCAAGTTGAAGGTAATATTGTATTTGCTTATCTCGATGCATTTGATACCAACAAAGAAGAAGTTGCAGAACTGAAAGCACACTATCAACGTGGTGGTTTAGGTGATGGTACCGTGAAAAAACGTCTCGAAGGTGTGTTAAAAGAATTAATTACACCAATTCGTGAACGTCGTATGGAACTTGCTAAAGACCCAGATTACATCATGGATATCTTAAAAACAGGTACAGATAAATGTCGTGACATTACTCAACAAACCTTAGATGAGATTAAAGCAGGTTTGGGCGTATTTCATTTCTAAAGTGAATACGATGTGTATATTGATCTAGAACCTTGTCAAAGCCTTTTAAATAAAAGGCTTTTTCTTTTTGAGTATCTAACTTTTTTATGCAAATAAAACATTTTTTACGAGAATTTACACTTAATTACGTGAACACTGATGTTATTAAGCACTGTACTTTTTATACTTAATTTAAGTTCTGAATCTCCCCAGATTCATAACACTCTCCTTTACCGAAACTGAATATTCAGGTTCGTTGTTCCTACGCAGTGATTCCCCAATCATTGCGTATTTTTTTGCCAAAAACAGACAAACTTCAATAAAAATTAAATATAAAGCATTGAT
This sequence comes from Acinetobacter sp. TY2, assembly GCF_046269225.1. Taxonomy (NCBI): domain Bacteria; kingdom Pseudomonadati; phylum Pseudomonadota; class Gammaproteobacteria; order Moraxellales; family Moraxellaceae; genus Acinetobacter; species Acinetobacter sp. TY2. The sequence goes on along the minus strand of NZ_JBJZOR010000028.1, from coordinate 37,800 downwards.
TTAATGAATTTATCACATGCATTTCAACTTGATCAAGTCGATTTAAAAATATACTATCAAGGTCACGCTAGATTTAATTGATCAATCAAAACCTTTTTTGAGCGTATAAAACAACGTGACTTTATTCACTCTCAAATTATTTTTAATGTAAAAAACAAAAGAGTAATTGCCCATGTGGGAACTTTTTATACATCCATCGAATCTCATTTTTAGTGTTTCTTTAAGCCTTATGGTTTTATTAGGTGTATTGGAATGTCTACTTTTGATTGTTGGCTCAAGTAGTCAAGGGTTTCTCGATCAATTTGTTCCTGATCAATTGATCGAAGCTCCACATTCTGAATTCGATGTCCACGTTGATCATGATGCTTTTGTTCAACTTCTTGATTGGTTGTATTTAGGTCGTATCCCCATGTTGGTGTGGCTCATTATTTTTTTAACCATTTACGCTTTAACAGGTTTTATCTTACAAAGCATTTTTTACAGTTTCAGCACGCATTATTTTCCACTTTGGATTGCTGCTCCTGCTTGTTTAATTTTATGTATGCCTCTTGTTCGTATCTGTTCAGCTAGCATGGCTAAGATTTTACCTAAAGATGAAACTACAGCCATTCATAGTGATGAATTGATTGGTCGTACTGCCATTATTATCTTAGGTGAAGCACGATTAAATTACCCAGCTCAAGCACGAGTTAAAGATCAATTCGGTCAATCACATTACATTTTGGTTGAACCCGAAATCGATATTATTTTTGCTCAAGGTCAAGAAGTTTTACTCAGTGAACGAACAAGCATGGGTTTTCGTGCACAAGCAATCACTTAAAGCTCTATTTATATTTAAAAAATTTAATGACAACTTTAATTTATATTTTCAACCATAATCACAAGAGAACAACATATGCAAAGCTCTAATCTTTATTCCATTTTGGTTCTTGCTGGCATTATTTTAGCCGCATTGATTATTATTGGGATTATTATTGCCCGTCTTTATAAACGCTCAAGTAAAGAAGTCTCTTTTGTCCGTACAGGATTTGGCGGTGAAAAAGTGATTTTAGGTGGAGGTGCAATTGTTCTACCTGTTTTACATGAAGTCATTCCTGTCAATATGAATACCCTGCGTTTAGAAGTTAAACGTGCCGCAGATCAAGCTTTAATTACCAAAGATCGTATGCGTGTTGATGTTGCTGCTGAGTTTTACGTTCGTGTTAAACCTACTGCTGAATCAATTGCGACTGCTGCTCAAACACTCGGGCAGAAAACCATGCAACCGAATGAATTAAAGTCATTGGTTGAAGGTAAATTTGTCGATTCATTACGCTCTGTTGCTGCTGAAATGGCGATGGAAGAATTACATGAAAAGCGTGTCGATTTTGTACAAAAAGTTCAGCAAGCAGTATCAGAAGAATTATTTAAAAATGGTCTTGAACTTGAAACCGTATCATTAACTGGTCTAGATCAAACCGATTTTAAATTTTTCAATCCACAGAATATTTTCGATGCTGAAGGTCTAACGAAACTGACTGAAACCATTGAAGATCGCCGTAAAAAACGTAATGGTCTAGAACAAGATGCAGACCTTGCCATTAAAACTAAAAATCTTGAAACCGAGCAAGCACGTCTTAAAATTACTCGTGAAGAAGAATATTCGAAGATGGAACAAATCCGAGAACTCTCTATTCGCCGTGCGGAGCAACAAGCTGAAATTGCAACTCAAGAATCTGAAAAGCAACGTGAAGCAGGCGAAGCAAAAATTGCCTCTGATCGTCAAGTCCAATTAAAACAAATTGCTGCCGATCGTGATATTGAAAATGAAAATATTTTAAAAGCACAAGCCATTCAAAAAGCACAAGTTGAACAAAAGAAAACCATTGAACTTGCTGAACAAGACCGTGCAATTGCGATTGCTGAAAAATCTCGTGCAGAATCTGAAGCGAAAGCACTTGCGGATCAAGCCCGTGCACAAGCAGTCAAAGCCGAAGAGGAAGTCACCACTGTACGTGAAACTCAACGTGCTGAACGCTTAAAGGCTGTTGAACTTGTTGCAGCCAAACAAGTCGCTGAAACTGATGCAATTGCTATTACTGTGGCAGCAGAAGCATCAAAACAAGCTGCTGTGGATGATGCCGAAGCAGTGCGTACTGTTGCCGAAGCCGATGCAGAAAAAATTCGTTTAAAAGCAAAAGGTGAAGCCGATGCAAAAATTTTGCTCGCTCAAGCACAAGAAAAACAATATCAAGTTGATGCAGCAGGTACACGTGCAGTCAATGAAGCCAATAATATTTTGTCTTCTGAGCAAGTAGAAATGCAAATCCGCCTAGCATTATTAAAATATCTTCCTGAAATTATTCGTGAAAGTGTTAAACCAATGGAAAATATTGACGATATTAAAATTCTTCAGGTCAATGGTTTAGGAAATATTGGCTCTGCAACAGTGAATGGTGAAGCGAATGATCAAGGTCAGGTTGCCTTATCAGATCAAGTGGTAAATAGTGCCCTACGCTACCGTAGCCAAGCACCGCTCATTGATAGCTTAATGAGTGAATTGGGTATTCAAGGTGGTGATATCAATGGAATGACGCAAAGCCTTAAACCTAAAGTTGAATAAGTTTCGCTGACTTTATTTCAGCAAATTTCTTTGAGTCAAGTCCTACCTTTTGCTTGAATTTTCTCATACGTATAAGTACTGAATATACAAAGTATTCAGTACTTTTTAATACCGTAAAATCATCATTTTAAAATTATAATCATTTATTTAGGTCATAATATTTTATTTTGGCTTCATTTTATCTGTAGCGCACCGTGACAGGCTTTATCGTAGATTCAAAAATTGATAAATTTTATCTTTACCTTATTTATGATGTCTTTTTGAGTTTATATTTTACCACCACAGGTTAGAGTACCTTTCATCATCCTGAGTGCTTAACAAAGCTATAGAATGCCATGCAAAAAGAGCTCTCTACCTTTTAATTTGCTTACGCCCTGTTAAGATTATTTTTCAAACAGTTGAATTTATTTTTAAAAGATTTAGAGTAATACATACTTTTTAAATTTTACGATTAAGCATAGAATCTCGCCCATCCATTTTTATAAAAATATGTGTGATGAAATTCTCATTTTTAATCATATGCTCAGCCATTTTAGCTGGGTGTACACTCGGCACACCCCGTGAACTCAAAAAAGCCGAAGTTATACTTAATCAATTTGAATGTAAAAATATTGAAACAGGGCAACTAAACCACAGTGCAATTACGAGCTATCATGAACGCACTCTATCGGTCAGTAAAGAAAAAGCATCGTCTTATGTTGAAAGTTATAAGGAAGGCGAGGAAATTTTTCGTATTCCCCTCGATCAAGTGGTTCAACAACAATATGATATTTATAAATCTGCTTGCGAATCTTTAGGCGGTGTATCAAAAATCAACTAAAAAGCATTTAAGATTTTAATTTTCAAAAATAAAAGACAGGTCTATCCTGTCTTTTATCATTTTAAATCGTCTTTAATACTTATTCTTGAGATGAATGATAACGGATATCAACACTGAATAATTCAGGAAATTTAGGATTGATCTGTGCATAAAAAGCCATAATTTCAGCCATGTCTTTTTCATAGTCGCCTGTTGGATAAATAATCTTCCCAACACCTGTAGTTTTTTTATCATAATCCATATATGCAAGAGCAATAGGTACACCTGCATTGATGGCAACATGATAAAAGCCTGTTTTCCATTTTTCTTGTTTAGCACGTGTTCCTTCTGGTGTCACCAACATCACTAATTTTTCATGTGTTTTAAATAAGTCTGACATCAATTCAACCATACTTGGGCGTGCTTCACCCTCTTTTTTAGGCCGACGATTAATACCTATGCCACCCATTGCACGGACAAAAGGACCCAATGGCAATTTCATATAACTGTCTTTAATAGTGATGCGAACATTCACACCTAAAGCTTTAAGTGCAAGACGCGCATACAAAGCATCCCAGTTACTAGTATGTGGTGCAGCAATCATGACACATTGATCAATATTTAAATCCCAATGATTATCAATTTTCCATCCTATCAATCCAAGGCTTTGTTCTGCCAATTTTTCAAACACGTTATATACTCAATAAAATAATGCGTGGATTGTAGCAACCAGATCAAAATATGAAAGCTCAATTTGACAGAAAATTTATCAATTAATATATATGTGTATAATTTTTTTAAGCATTCATAAGCACTTAAAATTACTTATTTTTTATTTTATTTTCATATAATGATTTTAATGTAAAAAATAAATAAGTTCGCCAAAAAAAAGATCACAATTATTCTCAATTTTATATATCAATACGTTTTTTATTCAATATTTTACAACCATAGAAGCAGAGTTTTGCCTATAAAATTTTTTATGTATTATGGCGAGATCCAACTCATAAAAATATATAACTCAACACAATCCTTTCGTATTCATGTCTATTTTTACATTACATACATATTCCTTTGAAAACATGAATTGTATTCTTATTCTGAAACCCTACTCATTCTACTTATTTTTTATAATATTAAATTGGATCATATGATGAAAAAAACACTCCTAATGATTTCTATACTAGGACTTACACTTAGTGCATGTTCTAAACCAACACATGAAGCAACTGATGACATCCAAAGTACGCCTCAAACACAAGCTGCAACGACACATGAAGCCGCAGTTCCAACTATTGACAGCGAACATAATGCACAAAACAGTCTAGATTGGGAAGGACTCTATACAGGTCTATTTCCATGTGCTGACTGTAGTGGTATCGAAACTCAATTGGAATTAAAACCCAATCATCAATATCAACTTACAGAAGTTTATCAAGGTAAGGGAGATGGTAAAGAGTTTAAATCTGAAGGAACATTTAGTTTTGACCCTTCAGGAACAATCATTACACTTGATCAAAATGCAGAAAAACGTAAATTTTTTGTCGGTGAAAATCAATTAGAAGCGCGTGATATTGAAACGGGTGAAAAAATTGAAAGTACACTTGCTGAACATTATGTTTTAACGAAAAAAACCGATTAACCTATGATCCAATTGAGTCTTGAAATGCTCAATTTTATTTATTTTAATGCATAAAAAAAACCCTGCTTGGCAGGGTTTTTTTTGAATCAATTTCGAGGATTAACCACCGAATTGGTTCATTGTGTTTTTAGCATCATCATGCGCTTTAAGTGCATTGTCGCCAGAGAAGATTTCTTTGTGATCATCACCGATATCAGAACCAGCCATTGCTTGGTGCTTAACAGCAGAGATACCACCACGGATTTCTTTACGTTGTACGCCAGCTACATAAGCCAACATACCTTCAGAACCGAAGTAACCTTGTGCAAGCTCATGAGTAGAAAGCGCTGCAGTGTGGTAAGTCGGAAGTGTGATCAAGTGATGGAACACACCTGCTTCACGAGAAGCATCTGCTTGGAAAGTACGGATTTTAGCATCAGCATCAGCAGCTAATTCAGTAGCATCGTACTCAGCACTCATTAATTTAGCGCGGTCGTAAGCAGAAACGTCTTTACCTTCAGCAACCCAACGGTCATAAGACTGTTGACGGAAGTTTAAAGTCCAGTTGAAAGATGGAGAGTTGTTATAAACAAGCTTCGCATTTGGAACTGATTCTTTAACACGGTTAACCATGTGAGCAATTTCTTCAACGTTTGGCGTTGCAGTTTCGATCCAAAGAAGGTCAGCACCGTTTTGAAGGCTAGATACGCAGTCAAGTACAACACGGTCAATTTGAGTGTCAGCACGGAACTGATACAAACCAGAAGCTAAACGCTTAGGACGGTGTAATTTACCGTTACGTTTGATTAAGATTTCGTCTTCTTGAGCATCAGCGATGTCAATTTCAACTGTGTCTAAGTAGCTAATGTACTGAGAAGCGATGTCACCTGGCTCTTTAACCACTGGGATTTTTTGAGTTAAGTCAGCGCCTTCAGAGTCAGTACGTGCAACAATGATACCGTCATCAAGACCCATTTCTAAGAATGCATAACGTAATGCATGGATTTTAGCGATGAAGTCTTCATGTGGAACTGTTACTTTACCAGCTTGGTGACCACATTGTTTAGCATCAGATACTTGGTTTTCGATTTGTAGTGCACATGCACCCGCTTCAATCATTTTACGAGCAAGTAAGTAAGTCGCTTCTTCGTTACCGAAACCAGCATCGATATCCGCAATAATTGGAACGATGTGAGTTTGGAAACCGTCAATTTGAGCAGTAATTTCTTTCGCTTTAGCTGCATCGCCTGCTTCGTTTGCTTTTTTAAGCGCACGGAACAAATCGTTTAATTCTTTCGCATCAGCTTGACGAAGGAAAGTATAGATTTCTTCAATTAACGCAGGTACTGAAGTTTTTTCGTGCATAGATTGGTCAGGAAGTGGACCAAATTCTGAACGAAGAGCAGCAACCATCCAACCAGAAAGGTAGATATAACGACGTTCAGTTGTACCGAAGTATTTTTTGTTCGCAATAATTTTTTGTTGTGCGATGAAACCGTGCCAGCAACCCAAAGACTGAGTGTATTTGCTAGAATCAGCATCATAAGCAGCCATATCTTGACGCATAATCGCAGCGGTATATTTTGCAATGTCTAAACCAGTTTTGAATTGGTTTTGCATTTGCATACGTGCAGCATCTTCTGGGCTAATATCGCGCCAAGTGCTTCCGAATTTTGCTTTTAATTCGCGGATTGCATCTACTGCTGTTTGATATTGAGTCATGATATTTCCTGTATATAATTTTAGGATTTCATCAATTGAAGGGCTAAATCGAAATTTTAAAAACTGTTCAGATTTAGTACACCTCGTTGCTATGGACTTAGCTTAGTTTGAGTCAAATAATTTATCCAATATCTTGCTGTAATTTTCAGTATTTATTTAAAAAATATATAGATCAAAGTCGTATTATAATTAGAGTTGCATTTAATAAATATATGTTTTTATTTATTTTATTTTTTCAATATTTTTTATTTCTTGTTTAAATTAAAGACAAAAACTCAAAAGTCACATTATTAGACCTAAGTCTTAGCTGTTTCAAAATAATTCGAAAATAGGTCAATTCAGCCAATTTTTTAAAAAATCTACAATTTTAAACGCGCAAATATTAAACAACTACACGAGCAAATCATACGCAATAATATAACATAGTGTTATCATTCAACAAAACTTCTTCAATATAACCTTTACCCCAAAGTATCTATTGATCACCAATCAAAATAAAAGCTCCCACAGATATAGTGCAAATAAAATTAAAATCACCTAAATGAATGTTGAGAATCAGATGCAAATTTCGTCAGCTTTTAACACAAAAGACTTTGCTTATGGCATAATCCATCGTGATTTCTAAATTTTATTTTCGGTATTTATTTTATGAATCTTGAGCGGGTCGACCTCAACTTACTGATTTACCTTGATGTACTGTTACGTGAAAAAAATGTAACTCGTGCTGCAGAACAACTTGGTGTAACTCAGCCAGCTATGAGTAATATTTTACGTCGTTTACGTAATTTATTTAATGATCCTTTATTGATTCGCTCATCTGAAGGCATGACACCGACAGAACGTGCATTGGAATTACAACCACGTATTCGTGATGCGCTGTCTGATTTGTCGATGATTTTGGAACCACGTACAGAGTTTCGTCCTTATACGTCTAATCGTGTTTTTCGAATTATGACCTCTGATTATGCAGAAGCGACCTTAGTTCCTCGATTAGTCAAAGCCTTACGTTCAGAAGCCCCCAATGTCGTACTGGACTTTTTAACACCAAGTGATGTGTCATATCGTGACATGGAGCAAGGTAAAGTCGATCTTGCCATTAACCGCTTCAATGAAATTCCACAAAGTTTTCACCAAGTTTTAGTATGGCGTGACAGTTTTTCATGTTTACTCAACGGCAAACACCCTGCCGCCAATAACTTGAATTTAAAAAGTTACCTCGATGCACAGCATATTTGGGTTTCAAAAACAGGTATGGGCGTAGGCTTTGGAGTAAATCCTGAAAAACAAGCTGGACTTGGATGGATTGATCAGGCTTTAGAACGAATTGGTCAAAAACGTAAAATTTCTGTTTTTACTCGGCATTATCAAATGCCTGCACTTTTGGCATCCAATGTTGATTTGGTCGCAACGCTGCCAACACGTATTGCACAATTACAAGCCAACAGCCAAAATTTGCTCATCAAAGACCCTCCTTTTTATATTCCTGAATTTGAATTGAAAATGGCTTGGTGTCCTTTATTGCATCATCATCCTGCACATCGTTGGTTACGTCAGCTAATTTTGTATGTGGCTCGTCAGATGGTTGAAGAAGAAAATCGTGAATTTTTAACAAATAATTCTCATTTCTCTCAATATTAAGCTGATTTTAATAAAAAAACTAAATTGTTATTTTTTTGCTTTATACTCGTCCAAACAATGAAACAATTCATTGTTTGGATATTTATGTGTTAAAAATATTCATAATAATGAAAATACACAGGTGGATGCGTGAGCCTTTTCCAAAACATCGTTATTATCGCCATACTTATTGCCGGGGCGGGTTTTTTATCTCTGACAGAAATTGCACTTGCTGGTGCAAGAAAAGTTAAATTAAAAATCCTCGCGGAATCAGGTGATATTCGTGCGCAAAAAGTATTAGATTTACAAGAAAATTCAGCAAATTTCTTTGCAGCCTCGCAAATTGGTTTAAATGCCATTGCCATCTTGGGTGGTATATTAGGTGAAGGTGCATTCCGACCTTATTTTCTCAATTTTGTGATGCAGTTTTATCAAGGTACTTGGGCTGAATCCATTAGTTTTGCATTGTCCTTCACTTTAGTAACTTCATTATTTATTTTATTTGCAGATCTAATGCCAAAACGTATGGCAATGATTGCACCTGAAAAAATTGCTGTTTCCGTTATTAATCCGATTCAAGTTTTTATTACCGTTTGTAAACCTTTGGCATGGATCATCAATGCTATTGCCAATGTGTTATTTCGATTATTTAAAGTCAATACCATTCGTGACGACAACATTACTTTTGATGATATCTCTGCCGTTATGGATGCAGGTGCACAAGCTGGAGTTTTACAAAAACAAGAGCATCATTTTATTGAAAATGTATTTGAACTCGAAGAACGTAATGTTCCATCGAGTATGACTACCCGTGAAAATGTCATTTATTTTACATTGAATGAATCTGAAGAAAGTATTCGCCAGAAATTAGCACAATATCCATATTCAAAATTTTTGGTTTGTAGCGAAAATATTGATGATGTTATTGGCTATGTCGATGCCAAAGATATTTTGGTTCGTATTCTTAAAAACCAGTCATTATTACAACTTAACGAAAGTACCATCCGTAATGTTTTAACTATTCCAGACACACTGACCTTATCGGAACTACTTGACCGATTTCGTTCAACCAAAGAAAAATTTGCGGTTGTAATCAATGAATATGCACTGGTCGTAGGTGTCATTACCCTCTCTGATATTATGATTACTGTGATGGGTGATTGGGTTACCCCTGTTGAAGCTGACATACAAATTATTAAACGGGACAATAATTCATGGCTCATTGAAGGCAGTACGCCTATTGAAGACCTGAAACATGCACTTGAAATTGATGAAATGCCCGATGAAGAAAATTACGAAACTCTTGCTGGTTTTATGATGTATCGCCTACGTAAAATTCCTCGCCCTGCTGATGCAGTGATATTTGGCAATTATAAGTTTGAAGTGGTTGATGTTGATCATTTTAAAATTGACCAATTACTTGTCACCCGTTTATTAGATCACTCAGACGCACCTGTTGCTGATGAATAATATCTGTTCATTCCAATTGGCTGAAGCCGAATCTTCGGCTTTTTAATGCCTCCTGTTTTTATATAATTTTTTAGACGCAGACATTACCTGTGTAATTGCTGTTAATTTTGGCTAGATTACTCAGACCAAATATTAAGATTACCTAGACTCGCAAGTAGTTGATAACGGACAACCAAACCTCAATTAAAGCATTGAAATAATTCATCCGAGTTTCGATCAGTAGATTTTGTGAATTAATCACTTTAAGCAATTGTCCAACACCTGCTTGATAACGCCCTTGGGAAACAATTTACACATCTTCCGCATTATCATCGAGTTTCTACAACGCTGTTATATTTTCATAAATCGCTTGTATAGTACATAAGCACACATGCAAGCAGTAACCCAATTTCGTATATATAATTAAAGCAACCCGCAACAGCCATAGAGAAAATATCAGGTGGGATGATAAACATCACAATAAAAAAACTCACAACAACAGCATAAGCTTGCTTGTTTTCTAAAATATCTAAAGCAATGCCTAGAAATAAGATTTCAGTAAAACCCACTTCAAACATAACAATTGAACTCTATTTAGGATCGTTCAATGTCGTGTCATCTTTTACCGCTTGCTTAAAATCCTTTACGGCCCTACCGACATCCTTACCAAAATTTTTAAATTTTTAGTTCCCAAAATAACCAATACAATGATTGCAAACAAAATGATATGACCAATCAATAAATCCATCATTTAGAAGTATCCTTTATTTAAATTTTCTTAAAGTTTAGATGTTATTTTTTATTTTTATATCCATATTGTTAAATTATACTTAACCAAATATTAAAGATTTTCTAATTATATGATTTGCTCAAATGAACATTTGTATTTGTAATAAGTGCCATTTTTTACTGATACACTTTAATAAAATACAATATTATTTTTTTATTTAAAAATTAAAAAAATCAAAGTAAGTTAAAAATAAATATAAAACAATTATTTATTTTTAACTTTAAAATCATCTAGTCAATAATTAAACAATCAATCAAAGACAATTATTTCGCTGAATGATCATTTGATAAATCATATTTATTTTGAATTATTTAGGTTAGTTTAAAAAACCATTAAACTTCGGATGAAATTATCCCAACAACAAGATCATTCAAAATCAAAGGATTGAACTATGCTAACCGTCCTCGGTCTTAGCATGATTATGTGCTTTATGTACTTAATCATGTCTAGGCGCCTTACACCCCTTGTTGCCCTCACATTGATTCCTGTTATTTTTGCACTTATTGCTTATGGGCTCGGTTTCTTTGTTGACAGCTTAAGTCATATCCAAATTCATGAACTTGGCGAAATGATGCTCGAAGGTGTAAAGAAGCTTGCCCCGACAGGTATTATGCTTTTATTCGCTATTCTTTATTTTGCCATCATGATTGACACTGGATTATTCGATCCTTCTGTTCGCTTCATTTTACGGCTTGTTAAAGGTGATCCGCTTAAAGTTATTCTTGGCACTATTACCCTGACTATTATTGTCTCTCTTGATGGTGATGGCTCAACCACCTATATGATCTGTGTGGCTGCAATGCTTCCACTTTATAAACGTCTAGGCATGAGCCCACTGATCATGGCATGTCTAATGATGCTTGCAAGCGGCATTATGAACTTAACCCCTTGGGGTGGTCCAACTGCTCGTGCTGCTAGTGCATTACATGTCGATCCAAGTGATGTTTTTGTTCCAATGATCTTACCAATGCTCTGTGCGATTGCATGGCTATATTTCCTTGGCTTTATGTACGGACGTATGGAACGTAAGCGCTTAGGTATTATTGATCTTGATGTGAGTCATGGTGATAGCATTCAAATCTCAACTAACCCTGAAGCCAATCGTGCACACTTAAGATGGTTTAATGCTTTATTGACTATTGTATTGATGGTCTGTCTTGTCAAAAGCGTCTTACCACTTTCAATTCTCTTTATGATTGCATTGAGTATCGCACTTGTTGTGAACTACAAAGATATTGATATGCAAAGAAGTTTGGTTGCTCACCATGCAGGAAGTGCGCTCAATGTAGTGGGTATTATTTTTGCAGCGGGAATTTTCACTGGCATTTTAACTGGCACGGGCATGGTCGATGCTATGTCTAAGGAATTAGTTGCGATCATTCCTGAAAGTATGGGACCTTTTCTCGCACCAATTACAGCAATTGTCAGTATGCCGTTAACCTTCTTTATGTCGAATGATGCATTCTATTATGGTGTTCTACCTGTTCTATCGGAAGCAGCAGCACACTATGGCATTACTCCTGTAGAAATGGCACGCGCATCTATTGTGGGTCAACCTGTACATTTACTCTCCCCATTGGTGCCATCAACCTATTTACTCTGTGGATTAGCAGGCATTGAAATGGGACAACATCAAAAATTTGCCATTAAATGGGCGATTGTAACCTGTTTAGTCATGCTCGTTACTGCGATGCTATTTGGTATATTCCCACTGTATTCGACTTTACCTTAAAGAAAAACACATTCGGCTGATGCTATAATCAGCTGTATCATTACTTTATACATACGTACAAAAAAGCCAATCTATTTCAGATTGGCTTTTTTACTAAATCAAAATATTAATTTTGTACTACACGCTGAGCAATGCATCTAGAGTCGCTTGATAGTGAATACGAATATCATCATTTAAAATATTGAACGCATTATCAAACTGAACCATTGGCCAACCTTCTTTCCAAAATGGGAAAATGTTGTGCAAATCATGTGTCACAACCGCATCTTCACGTAAAATAGCTTGTGCGACTTGTGATAATACTTGTGCTGTTTCTGCACCATCAATATCCATATAATCAATGCCTTTGGCTTTCAAAATACGGATTCGATCTTTTTTATAACGAATTTTCTTCGCTTGAGCTTCATTTAAATTTAAAGCTAAAGTCACTGCTTCAACAAACTTCTCTTCAAAGCTTTCATGCAATGCAACCAATGCCTGTTTATGAGATTCCTGACGACCCGCTTTGCCTCCTTGACGAATAATATCTTGTGCTTGGATATCAAGCTCGTCATTTTTCATGGATTGTAAAATATCCATAATTTCGATATCACTAAGTGATGCAGGCGTTTGTTTAGTCATGGGAGTCCGAAAAACAGAAAATTTAATCTACCTATTTTCGCATAATTTCACGCAGAAAGCTGAGTTAAATGAAAAGATGAAATGATCAGCAGTTTTTGGCACAATGTTTAGCATAATAATCTTATAAAGATAGATCATTTCTATGCCTTTTTCTATTTCTGCAATTCTTGCTTGCACTTGTTTCTATTCGAGCATTTATTTGATTTATTTCTATTTTACAAAAAATAATCACCCATTTTTACTTATTTTAGCGGCGGTTTTACTTATCCTTGCTGTCATGATTACACCCGCTGCTTATGAACAAAAAAGACGTAACCGTTTTAATGAAACGCTGTGGCATGACCATTGGTTTACGTATCCACTCATTACTTGGTGGCGTTTGTTCAGTTGGCCTATACGAATTTTACTGTCTAAATTTTTTGATTAAATGATTGTGTTATACCTTCTCCCTTGGGAAAAGGTATACATTGAGCAAAATCAATACTTCATGTTAAAGCACTTCAACCACAACTTTACCAATATGCTCGCCTGTATCCATACATGCATGAGCCGCTTGAATTTGATCAAATTTAAAGGTTTGATAAATCATTGGCAGACATTCACCTTTTGCCCAAAGTGGTGCAACTTGTGTTTGTAAACCTTGAGCAATTTCAGCTTTTTCGGCTGTAGTACGCGCACGCATAGTTGAGCCTGTAATAGTCAAACGTTTCATCATAATCTGACCGAGTTTCACATCTTTAGCTTTTGCACCACCTAAAAATGCAATATAAACTAAACGTCCATCATGGCGTAGCAAGTTTAAATTTTGTTCTAAATATGGCGCACCTACCATATCTAAAATGATATCGACACCGCCATTTTCAGTTTTTTCATTAATCACTTGTTCAAAATTTTGCGTCTTATAATTAATTGCATCCGTTAAATGGCTAATAGCTTCAACTTTTTCATTAGAACCAACCGTTGCAAATGATTTTAAACCCAATGATTTTGCAAGCATCAATGCCGTCGTACCAATCCCGCTTGTACCACCATGGACAAGTAGAGTTTCCCCAGTTTTGGCTTTACCCATTTGAAATACATTTGCCCAAACAGTAAAGAATGTTTCTGGAATTGCCGCCGCTTGCACAAAACTGACGCCTTGTGGAATCGTCAATGTTTGGCTTTCAGGTACAACACAATATTCTGCGTAACCACCACCATTGGTTAAACCGCAAACTTGATCACCCACTTTAAACTGCGTAACTGTATCACCAACAGCAACAATTTCCCCTGCAACTTCAAGCCCAGGAACTGGCGTTACGCCTTTTGGCATAGGATATAAACCTTGACGTTGCAAAATGTCAGGGCGATTAATTCCAAATGCATGTACTTTGACTAAAACCTCGTCTGCGTTTACTTCAGGAATACTGACTGTTTCATAAGCCAATTTTTCCACACCGCCTGGTTCAGTAATAATCACCTGTTGCATACTTGTTGCGATCATTTGGTTTAACATCATTCTTCCTGTTTAATTCATTACTTTTCAAATTTTATGTATTTGAACATAAAGTTGCTCAAGAATGAATAACAGTGGACTTATGTATAATTTGTTTTTATTTAGCAAATGAATAGTGATGGTCTAATGCATTATATTATCCAATATACAGAAAATAATTATAGTGACTTTGAATGGCATGATGGCTTTGCTGTGATTCGTTTTTACGCAGATTGGTGTGCACCCTGTGTACAAAATTTTCCATTTTTTGAACAAACGGCTACGTATTTTCAAAGTACACAAATCAACATTAAATTTGGGAAAGTGAATATCGACCAATCCCCCATTCTCACTTTACGCTATAACGTCTACAGACTCCCATCAACCTTAATTTTTTACCAAGGAAAAATTATTCAGCGTATTGTAGGCGTTAAAAATGTGCTAGAAATGCAAAATATTTTAAGCCGAACATTCGCTCATATTGAAGATTAAATCACTTATTTTTCCAAATGACTGGGTGCATACACAAACTGCATCAAAAATTTACGTACCAAAGGTAACATCACTAAAATCAGTGGAAATGCGAGAAGCCATGATATGCCCCATGCATGTAACCAAGTTGATAAAAACCCATCAATAAAGCCTAAATTCATCCACATGTTAAAACATGAAATAGTGCCACTCATGATGGCTGATAAAATTAATGGCATTAACCAAGCCAAGTGTTTAGGGTGAAATTTTGGAAAATGATTTAACATATAAGACCTATTTTTTAATTCATTTCATTTTGAGTTTTAACGGTTTGCTTTAAAGCTTTCATAAAGTGTGCAAACTGTGGCAAAAATTCTTTAAATAACGGAATGTCTTTATTTTCCAATAAAGTTTCACCAAATAGTTTCAATCCCACGGTAAATGCTTTAGTTTTTTCATCATCAAGTAAGTTAGCCTTAGCCAATTTTTCCAAAATTTTAAATAAATCATCATGATTATAGGCTTGAAACTGTAAGATCTCGCTGTAGCTTGAAGGCTGACCTTGTGCATCGGCAATATGTTTTACAGTTATTTCGTATTGATGTTGTTTCATGTTCTGCTCCTATAAACGACTAATTTCCACAGCGGCTTGATCTATCTTATCGGCAATATCTTGGACTTGGTCAACACTCAGTTCGCAGTGTTGAATTTTGAGGCGTAGCGAGGCTTTAAGATGCTCCATCGCACGTTTAATCTCTAAATATTGTTGGTTATTTTGAATCTGTTTGCGAGTATCAAAACGATTCATTATTTTTTCAACCGTTTCAATTTGCTGTTGTAAATGCACCATTCCTGCATCTGTTATACGATATTGTTTACGATCATCTAACGTTATATCTGACTGAATAAACTGTTGTTCTTCAAGATAAT
The DNA here is from genome assembly GCF_046269225.1 of Acinetobacter sp. TY2. Lineage (NCBI taxonomy): Bacteria > Pseudomonadati > Pseudomonadota > Gammaproteobacteria > Moraxellales > Moraxellaceae > Acinetobacter > Acinetobacter sp. TY2. The sequence goes on along the minus strand of NZ_JBJZOR010000028.1, from coordinate 21,972 downwards.
TTAACGTTGGATAAATCGTACCTGTGCTTGGGCTATAACCACCACCCACAATATTGCCAATTTCTTTAATAATGTCATAACTAAACTGAGGGGTTTGCGCAATCAGATGTAATACCAAAAGCTTCATATGCCCTGCTTCAAACAGGCGTTTGCGTGGCTTTTTACTATTTTCGATATCAATAAAATCTTCTGAATTTGACATCATTAAGACATACCATAAGACTTATTAAGATATATCTTATATGTGAAGTAATAAAATTTCAACCTTATAATTTTTAAATTACAACACCACAACTACAGTGCCTTCCTATTCCTTACTAAAAATATAGATTCTTTATTTTTAGCTTCATGTGATACAGCAAAAATAGGTTAAACAATATCTATCAAAAAACGATATATTTTAAACTGTTAAAAGATTATGATCGATTTGAAAATACAATTTTATTGAGATAAAAATTAAACCATCTCAGCTGCAAAATTTGAGGTGCAGCATTATGTTTAACCATCTTTCGATGACATGGCAAAATCGACTTGAAATTGCATTTTTCACAGGCTTAAGTACATTGGCAATTATCGCTTGGGCGTGGTTTTTACAGTTCCCTTGAGATTATGCTTTCAAAGCTATCGTTATATTTCAAGTTCTGGCTTATTTTTATATTAATTAGGTCGAATTCTAAGCATCAAAAGTAAATGGTGCATCTGGATGGAGCTTTTTGATATTCTTTGATTTTCAGGCTATTTTCGTCGCCATAATAAGCATAAGCCGCGCAGTCATTTGGCTACTCCACTTACGACATTAAATATTCTAAAAATAATGATCAACTCTCACAGTCGCTTGTATTTTCATTTTTTAAAAACTCTACTTATATAATGACTACAAACAGCATTTTTTATTTATATCAAGATTACTATTTAAAGGCTTGATTCTTTTTTGCTTTATTCTGAATCTATTCACGCGCATAGCAATATACTTTTTCAAGAATCATCTAATTCAATGCATTCACCTATTGTATTGTCATAAAAAAGCCCACTGACGTGGGCTTTTCACATCAATTCATCTATTACAGTCGAACAGTTTCCACAATTTTCTCAGCAAGTTCTTCAACAGCTTCCTGAGTTAATGTTACATCTGCGCCTTGCTCCAAATCAGTGATCACAACAATACCTGTTTGACGAAGTAATGCCACTTGTTCTGCTGTTAAGCCAACTTTAGCAATTGCAACTACACCTTGCTGAATAAGCAAGCTCTCAAGTGCTTGCGCATTTTCAAGTGCTTTAGCTGTTACAGCCACAACAGCAGGTTTCTGACCCAAACGAGCTGCACGCGCTTCTGCTGTGACAGGTTCATCATGCGCTGACCATTCGATTGCAGACTCAACCATACCTGCACCCACCGTTACATTGCTTAAACGGTCAATGAAAATAAATGAGCCTGTATAACGACTGTCGTTATAACGGTCAAAGACCATAGGTACATCAAACTCAATATCAATATCAGCAATGGCATTTAAATCTAATTGATTAACTTCCATTTTTTCCAAAGTATTCACATTGGTACGGAAATTGATTTTAGATACTTTGGCAGGAATGGTTTGCGTACCAAACTTAACGTTAAATAACTTACCCACCACTAAAGGTTGATCTGCCATCCATACCACAGTTGCACGAGCCGAACGTGAAATGAGTGGTTGCTCTCCAGCTTTCACCAAAACATTACCACGAGAAACGTCGATCTCATCATTCAAGGTCAACGTCACTGCTTGACCTGCAATAGCATGTTCTAAATTGCCATCAAAAGTTACAATCTCTTTAACTGTTGATTTTTTGCCTGATGGCAAAGTCACGATTTCATCGCCAACTTTCACAGAACCTAAAGCAATCGTACCGCAGAAACCACGGAAGTCGAGGTTCGGACGGTTCACATACTGTACAGGAAAACGGAATTCATGTGCGCTTGTGTCACGGCTGATTTCGACTGTTTCCAAAGTATTCATCAGTGTTTTACCGTTATACCACGGCGTATTCACTGATGGATTCACCACATTATCACCATTCAATGCAGAAATTGGTGTGAAGATAATATTGGCAGGTTTGCGATCACCCAATTGATTGACGAAATCATTGTACTCTGCTTGAATTTCGTTGAAGCGAGTTTCAGAGAATTCAACCAAGTCCATCTTATTGATCGCAACTACAATATTACGAATCCCTAAAAGGCTCGCAATATAAGTATGACGACGCGTTTGTGTTTGAACACCATAACGAGCATCGATCAAAATAATCGCAAGATCCGCAGTAGACGCACCAGTCGCCATGTTACGCGTATATTGCTCATGCCCTGGAGTATCCGCAATGATGAACTTACGTTTTTCAGTCGAGAAATAACGATAAGCGACATCAATGGTAATCCCTTGCTCACGTTCAGCTTGTAGACCGTCTACAAGTAACGCCAAGTCAGGTGCATCACCTGTTGTACCGACTTTTTTCGAATCACGAGTTACGGCTTGTAACTGATCTTCATAAATCAATTTTGAATCGTAAAGTAAACGACCGATTAAAGTTGATTTACCATCATCCACATTACCGCAAGTTAGAAAGCGCAATAAGTCTTTATTTTCGTGCTGTTTTAAATATGCCAAGATATCTTGGCTAATCAATTCTGATTGATGAGACATCGCTCAAAGCTCCACAATATTCTTTAGAAATCGGTTTTTTTAATCTCCCTATATCCCTCTTTGAGAAAGAGGGACTTTCCACTCTTTCTTTTCAGGATTCCCCCTCTTTTAAAAGATGAGTAGCACTGCTGCGCATGGGGAGAGATTAAAAATTAATTTAGAAATAACCTTCTTGCTTTTTCTTTTCCATCGAGCCCGCTTCATCATGGTCAATCATACGACCTTGACGCTCTGAGCTTGTTGCCAAAAGCATTTCTTGGATAATTTCAGGCAAGGTATCCGCTTTAGATTCAACTGCGCCAGTCAATGGGTAACAGCCTAAAGTACGGAAACGTACCGATTTCATTTGTGGAACTTCACCTTCTTTCAAGCGCATACGTTCATCATCGACCATAATGAGCGTACCATCACGCTCAACAACTGGACGCTCAGCAGCCAAATATAAAGGCACTAAAGGAATACTTTCTTGATAAATATATTGCCAAATGTCTAATTCAGTCCAGTTTGACAATGGGAATACACGAATACTTTCGCCTTTGTTCACTTTACCATTATAAAGATTCCAAAGTTCAGGACGTTGGTTTTTCGGATCCCAACGATGTTTAGAATCACGGAACGAATAAACACGTTCTTTAGCACGTGATTTTTCTTCATCACGGCGTGCGCCACCAAAAGCCGCATCAAACTGATATTTATCCAAAGCTTGCTTTAAGCCTTGGGTTTTCATAATGTCAGTATATTTTGAACTACCGTAATCGAATGGATTTACATCTGCATCTTTGCCTTCTTTATTCTGATGAACAATTAGGTCAAAACCATGCTCTTTTGCCATATTATCGCGGAACTTAATCATTTCCTTAAACTTCCAACCTGTGTCGACATGCAACAGTGGGAAAGGAAGTTTTGCAGGATAAAATGCTTTTAATGCAAGATGCAGCATTACTGCTGAGTCTTTCCCGATTGAATAAAGCATGACTGGGTTTTCAAACTCAGCAGCAACTTCACGGATAATATGAATACTCTCAGCTTCAAGTTGCTTGAGATGAGTAAGTCTTTCCTCAGATATAGACATTGACAGCACCAACTCACAAAAACGTGTACTTATTACACATATTAAAATTTATATTCATTATAGTGATTTACAACCCCTTTCTATTGCTTGTTTTTTTATATTGATATAAAAAAACATCATATATAAATCACGAGAACGCAATAAAATGATGACCAATATCCTTTCATTAGAACAGATAAAGTTTGAGCAATGGCTTCCTCTTTGGCTAGGTTATTTAAACTTTTATAAATCAGAAATGACAGAACAACAAATAAGATTATCTTGGAAGAGAATCACAAATTCAGAGCAAGCAGATATGTTTGGTTATGCGCTGATTCATGAAGGAAAAATGATGGGTTTTGTACATTTAATTTCACACATGAGTATGTGGACAGAAAAACCGTATTGTTATTTACAAGATTTATATATTGATGAAAATTTTAGAAATCAAGGATTTGCTCGTAAACTGATTGAACATAGTTATACAGTATGTGCTGAAAAATTTGATCGTATCTATTGGCTAACACAAAAATCGAATATCGCCGCACAATATCTTTATGATCAAGTTGCGAGTCAAACAGGATTTATTCAGTATAAACAGACACTCTAAAATTCGTATTGTTGAAGTTATGCAATTTTATTAAAAAAAGGCTTATCCAATATGAATAAGCCTTAAAATACATAAAAGCACAACCTCATCTTTCATGCTTTAAAGTAGGAATAACTTATTCATCAAGGTCATGATGGATAAGCACTTATAGAATAACGTTCTAAAAATAACAGTGCTATACCTGAAATCAGGTATTTTTATACTTTAATTAATCGTTCATTATATAAAAGTCCATATGTAACATATTGATATGAACTTTTATAATGAGTATTTCAAACAATTACTTTTTAGAAACCAAAAATATCACGATCAAGTGGAATTTCAATTCCAATAGATGCCCCAGCATCATTACCTTGACGATCTGAATCACTCACCCAACCATTGATTTTCAATGGTAAAGTCGGCTTCAAATAATGTGTCCATGTTAAATCAAGTGCTTTAATTTTATCATCTTCAGGAAACGCTTTATTAATTTGATCATCACCAAAATGAGCTGCAGATTGATTCACTTTGGCATACATCACACGACCACTTAAGCGATTCATTACATCAAAACGAATATCACCACCCACCGAAATCATTTCACCATCACCGCCCATTGCATGTCCGAGCGGAAAGCCGTGTTGGTAATAACCATCTTGATAAATATAGTGACTATATGAAATCCCTTTTGCATCGCCATTAGTACGTGTATCTGCCCACTCGGCATAAAGCTGATACGGCATGTTTTTATAACTTGATGAAAAATCAGCGCCAGCTAAGTACATTTTCTTCGATGGTAATAATCCAGCTTCATCTTCACCGACATACTGCCCATATAGGCTTACAGGTACATCAAGTAAAGGCTGTAAATTTAAACGCCCATCAAATCCTGCAATTTGGTTCGATTTATCATCATCACCATCATTAAAATTATCATTACCTTTTATTGCATTCCAAAGCGAATCCCAACTTTCAGGGCGACCTTCTCCACCCCACTGTAGAATACGAGATGCCCCTAACTCCAAATACGGAAGTGGCTGAGCTGTTAAACGAAAGCCTAATATTTTCGCATCAGGAATTGCTTCGTAATCATCAAGTTGACCCGCAAATGCTTGATACTGCCAAGGACCAACCCAAGACAACCATTTTGTATCAAATGCTTTTTGTTCCGCACGTTGCGCAGTAAAACCATAAACAGGACGACTCGCATCACCACGAATTAAACTACCATCATGACCTGGGCCCCAATAAGTCGGCATTTGTCCTGCAATCAACCATTGGTTCCATAATTTTCCTGCGATATAAGAACCCTCAACATTGACGTCTTGACCATTGTCAATTTGTGGATCTTTTTCTGCATTAATACGTAATTTACCATCCCAATTTTCGCCACCTGCATTTAATTCAAGTGATCCAACGTATTGAGCTTTAGTACTATCCCCAAAGGCTTGTGGAATATTTTTTTGATCCGTTTCTGCGAATAATCCTATTTTTGCAGTTTGATTGTCCGCTTTCAACGCATTTTGGATTGAATCAATCACTTTTTGTTGTGCATTATTTGAAATTTTAGCTTGAGAAAGCGCGCGCTGAATTTCATTACCACTCATTGGCCATGTCGATGTACTGATCTGAATCACGCCTTGCTGAGTTAACCAATTTAAGTCAGTGCGAATATCTTCATTGTTCAGCACTAAACCTTGTGCAAAAATAGGCAGACTCATCGTCGTTAAAACTGCAGCATAGAGCGCTTTTCTTAAATACATGTGTTATTTCTCAAGTTTATTTTCTCCGCCCCACCATAAAGATTTTAGTCACTTTATTCAATGGTAAATCTGTGTGTTTATCTATCATGTGTATTTAAAACTAGGTCTCTCAACAAATAATTAAGGCTCAAAATTGATATAAAAAAACCACTAAAATCAGTGGCTTTTTTACTTTTAAACAACAACTTATTTAAAAAAATTAGTTGCTTTGTTTAATACGCATATGTGGGAACAAAATCACATCACGGATACTTGGTGCATTGGCGAATAACATCACCAAACGGTCAATACCAATACCCTGACCTGCTGTAGGAGGTAAACCGTATTCCAATGCTTCAACAAATTCAGCATCATAGTGCATTGCTTCATCATCTCCTGCATCTTTCTCTGAAACCTGTGCCTGGAAACGTTCTGCTTGATCGATTGGGTCGTTCAACTCTGAGAAGCCATTCGCCAGCTCTCGACCGCCAATAAAGAATTCAAAACGATCGGTAATATGTGGATTATCATCATTACGACGTGCAAGTGGAGAAGTTTCCGCAGGATATTCAGTAATGAAAGTTGGTTGACGAAGTTTAGTTTCAACGGTTTCTTCAAATACAATCGTTTGAAGTTTACCTAAACCAAAACCTGGTTTAACTTGTTCTTTCAATTCATTTTTAACGAAGTTTGCAAGGAATTCACGATCACCGACATTTTCAGGTGTGAACTGTGGATTATTCTCAAGAATCGCATCGAACATTGAGATTTTTTTGTATGGCCCTTTGAAGCTATACACTTCTTCGCCATAAGAAACATCAGTTGAACCTAAAATGTCGATGGCTAATTTTTCAAGCATCTTTTCAGTCAATTCCATCAAGTCTTTGTAATCTGCATAGGCTTGATAGAATTCAATCATGGTGAATTCAGGATTGTGACGCGTTGATACACCTTCGTTACGGAAGTTACGGTTAATTTCGAATACACGTTCAAAACCACCTACAACCAAACGTTTTAAATAAAGTTCAGGTGCAATACGTAAGAACAATGGCATATCCAACGCATTATGATGTGTTTCAAATGGACGTGCAGATGCACCACCAGGAATCACATGCATCATTGGCGTTTCAACTTCCATGAAGCGTTCATTGGTTAAATACGCACGAATACCTGACACGACTTTTGCACGAATTTCAAAAGTTTTACGTGTTTCTTCATTCACGATTAAATCTAAATAACGCTTACGGTATTTAGCTTCAGTATCTGTTAAGCCATGGAATTTATCTGGAAGTGGACGAAGTGATTTAGTTAAAAGTTCAAAATGTTCGATATGAACATAAAGATCACCTTTACCAGAACGACCGATATAACCTTTAGCTGCAACAATATCACCAAGGTCTAAGCTTTTTATTGTCTCTAAAACATCAGGTTCAAGTTCTTTACGTGCAACATACAACTGAATACGACCTGTCATGTCTTGAATCACTATGAATGATCCACGATTCAACATTACACGACCCGCGACAGACACATAAACTTTCTCACCTGCTTCGATGTCTTCTTTAGACATTTCTGCAAATTGATCTTGCAAATCTTGTGCGTAATGTTCACGTTTAAAGGTATTTGGCCAAGGACTCGTTCCAGTTTCTTGAGCCTTGTCTTGTATTTGTTTAAGCTTGGCATGACGCTGTGCTATTAAATCGTTCTCGGAAATAGTTGGTTCAGAAGTCGATTGAGCGTTTTGTTGCGTCATCTCTGCCTCGATTGTAATTAAAAACGGAAGTTGCATAGCATAGCAGATTTACAACATAATGCGTATGACTATAATTCAATGAGCCTACAAAAATAAAAAATGGATAAGTAATTGCATTCAAGCATACACAAGACCATGTTGCTGATTTTGATCGGGATGATTAAATGCAGTGTAACGATTGCTTCACCTATTCAAATATTAAACACAGCACGTAAAGATCTGCCGACTCGTATCGAATCCACTAACGTAAATACACAAAATTACGTTTGGCAACTTGAATTAATTCCACAGCTCAATCAACAAATTCAAGTCAAATTATTAAATCCGCATGCCCAACTCAGTCTTTTAAATACTCGAGCCTTAAATATTGCTCGTCAGATCAAAATTTCTCAACTACCTAAAATTGATAGCCTTTCGAGTAAATCCAATTTAAATACTGATGAAAAAAATCTACTAAAAACCGATTTTTATTATGGCAAATACATCTTAGTAATCAAATTCCCAAGAGGATTTCAGTACAACATTAAACCGGGTTTCAAAGCCATGAATGATGGACTGCAAAACCTCTGTAATAATGAAACACGACAACAAAAGGGATTAAAAATACGACCTGATCAAAATCATCAACTTATCTTCAATGCCAATTTGTCTGTAGATTCTGAAGGGCAAATTTATGCCGTCAAATATAATCCAACTTTAGATCAAGAAACCATTCATTTAATGACCTCACAATTCAAAAAAGCACGCTTCTATCCCTACAATCAATATGGTATTCCTATACCGTTTACGATTGATCAACCGCTGATTATTCAATGTAATTCGGAATAAGTATTCATCTCAATCAGTATAAAATCATACAGTCGTTTAATCATCTTAGACCAAAAGCTAACTTTTCATATTATTGCTAATACGTACAATGAACAGAACCAGAAAGTTAATTGAAATATAACGTTTCAATTCAAATCTATCTTTGTATAAAAGACAGTATGAAAGCGATAACAATGAATCAAAGTAATTTAAGAATTTTATTTTTACATGGACTTGATTCTTCTCGAGAATCAACTAAATTTCATGCCATTCATGCTACCAAAAAGTTTTGCATAGATGTTGATTATCGTAATTTGAATTATGCAACGGTCGAAAAATTTTATAATGATGCTATTGCAACTATTAAGCCTGATCTTTTAGTCGGTCACAGTCTAGGCGGTTATTGGGCGCTAAAACTTTCCTCTCTACATCGAATGCCTGCAATCATTGCCAACCCTAGCCTTTCGCCTAACTTTAGAGATGATTACTGCCCTATAGATGAACATGATCTTGAGCACGATATCCCACAAACTGCTTATATTGAACTTGGCGATGAAGTTCTAAATATGTATGAAGTATCAGAGCAGCTTGAGCCCTTCATGCAAATTAAAAGTATTGAAGGTGGTCATCATCGTTTGGCGCAACCTGAAAATTTGAATGCATTAATCGAATATATGCAGAAAACCTTTCTTCAGTCCTAATTTTTTCGATTTGATTGATCAATACTTTTTATACATCAATCTTAAATTATTGTAATTTTCACGCATAAAAAAACCTGCAATAGACAGGTTTTTTTATTCATCAAGAACAAAAATCTATACGTTTGAAGTCTATTGCTTATGCAACTTCAACTTCTTTGATGACAGGTTTTGAACTTTCATCTAATACAGACCAAATCGTCATACCTAAATCACCATGCAGTGTAGGTAAGTCAAGAAAAATACTTGCACCCAATACCGTGTGATGACATTTATCCATCAACTGTTTTACAGCTCGTAGTGTGCCACCCGTTGCCAAGACATCATCAACAATAATCACTTTTTGCGCTGCAATGTCAGCCGACATTTCTAAACGATCTAAACCATATTCGAGGCTATAACCGACACCCACAACTGGAGGTGGTAATTTACCTGCTTTACGCACCAACAATAAACCTTTGCCTGTACGTTGTGCAAGTAAGCTCGCCAATACAAAGCCACGTGCTTCTACTGCTACAAAACTGTCTAATTGCTCAAGTTGATCTACAGGAATACTGGCAATAAGTGCATCTGTTAACGCTTCAAGTTTATTCATAAACAATGGCGTTAAATCATAGAAACAAATACCTGGTTTTGGAAAATTTTGGACAGTACGAATGTGTGACCACAAAGCAGTAGACATGTTCATAATAGGGAGAATAGTATAATAAGGAATAGGTGAATTTTAACGCATTTTTATACAATTTAACAGCTCAAGGGTTTTTTAATAGCAATAAAAGAGTCAATGAAAAAACATAACTAATTGATTTTATTTACATCATTTTTATATGAAATATTGGGTATATAATATTCTGAATTAATTATACCTCATTACATACAAAAATCATGCTAGACAATAGTCTAAAGATTTTCATTTTATGTCATTATCTTTGAATATGAAAAATGCATTAAAACTCATCTTCACATTTATAAACAATTGATTATTTAACAATTCGGTTGATTAAATAAAATACGACGATATAAATTGTTAGACAAAATAATCATATATTTGCCAAAACGCCCCTGCTTTTGTCCTACTCTGCCATTCAGCTTTCAGATTAGTACGGTAAACTCCCTTTAATTACTTTACTTTCATATTGAAACTGCGTAAAAATTCAATTGAATTGAATATGTAAACTTAGAGCAACATTTCAATAGACTTCTGATTGAAATTCTTTATCGCCTTTATTTACGGTAATAATAAAGAATGTAGCAATACAAAATAAGAAGTCTGAGCATATTATAAAGGTCATATAAAAACCAAGAGTCTAGCTGATGAGCTGTTGGTTTTTTTGGAGAGTTAAATGAAGAAGTATCAATGCATCGTTTGTGGTTGGATTTATGACGAAGCAGAAGGTTGGCCATTGGATGGTATTACTGCTGGCACAAAATGGGAAGATATTCCTGATGATTGGACTTGCCCTGACTGTGGCGTGTCTAAAGCAGACTTCGAAATGGTCGAAATCTGATTACAAGACAAAGACCATGATGCTGCATGGTCTTTTTTTATGTTATTTGAATAAGTAAAAAGCGGAGAAAAATATGCAACCAATCGTCATTATTGGCTCAGGAATGGCCGGTTATACCCTAGCACGGGAATTCCGCAAATTAAATCCAACACAAGAATTGGTTATGATCAGTGCTGACGATGCGGTGAATTATGCAAAACCGACGCTTTCCAATGCTTTAGTCGGTAACAAAGCACCTGATCAAATTGGTCTTGCCGATGCGACAAAAATGCGTACACAACTCAATATTCGCATTGAAAACGATACATGGGTTAAATCGATTGATGCTGATAAACATGAATTAACCCTAGATCAAGCAGGTCAAACCACAACTCAAGGTTACTCCAAACTTATTCTTGCTGTGGGTGCAAATCCTGTCCGTTTAGCCATTGCAGGTGATGGTAGTGATGATATTCATGTCGTAAATTCATTGATTGATTACCGTGCATTTCGCGACTCACTGAATCAGTGCTCTACTGCTGAATCAGGTGAAAAACGTGTAGTCATTTTAGGTGCAGGTCTAATTGGTTGTGAATTTGCCAATGATCTACAAAATACAGGTCACAAAGTCACGGTGATTGATTTAGCGCCACAGCCTTTAGGTCGACTTTTGCCAGCACATGTTGCACAAGCCTTCCAACACAATTTACAAGAATCAGGCATTCAGTTCGCACTCGGCACAACGGTTGAAAAAATCAGTAAAATTGATATTGGCTACCAAGTTGTACTCGCTAATGGTCAATCGTTAGTTGCAGATGTCGTACTTTCTGCGATTGGTTTACAGCCAAATATTGCCTTAGCAAAAACGGCGAATATTGAAACAAGCCGTGGCATCATTGCAAATACCCTAATGGAAACCAATCAACCGGATATTTATGCAATCGGTGACTGTGCAGAAATTAATGGTACATTATTGCCTTATGTGATGCCTCTGATGCAACAAGCACGTGCACTTGCAAAAACACTTGATGGTCAAAATACGAATGTCCACTATCCAGCTATGCCCGTTGCTGTTAAAACACCTGCTGCTCCACTGACTGTGCTTCCTGTGCCTGTGGGTGTTGAAGTCAATTGGGAAAATGAAGAGTTTGAAGATGGTATGTTGTCAAAAGCCATTGATTCAACAGGTACACTCAGAGGTTTTGTCTTGCTCGGTGCAACTGCAGGCAAACAACGCTTAGCTTTGACTAAACTCGTTCCTGACCTGATTCCTGCTACAGTTTAAATTGATTTTTAAAGGTCTGTATCCATATAAAAGATACAGACCTCTTTCACTATCTAGGAAAAATAATAATGAATAGTGCACTTCAGTTCCAAATCTCTCCTTACACACCTTTTATGCAAGAAACTTCGATTGACTTGGGTAATGGTGTGCAATTGCATGTTGAAATAGGCGGAAAAGAAACTGATCCAGCCATTTTGTTGATTATGGGCTTAGGTGCACAAATGTTATTTTGGCCCGATTTTTTCTGTAAATCTCTTATTGATCAAGGCTATCGTGTAATTCGCTTTGATAACCGTGATATTGGTCTATCTTCTAAAATTCGCCACAAAGGCCCTCGTTTGAATCATTTAAAACTGATGGGGCGTTTTGCCATAGGCTTACCTAATAATGGCGCGCCTTATAATCTTTATGATATGGCAGATGATGTTGCACTACTTATTGATCGCTTAGGTTTAGATCAACCCCATATTATTGGGGCTTCCATGGGCGGTATGATCGCACAAATTCTTGCAGCAAAATATCCTGAAAAAATTGGAAAATTAGGGTTAATATTCACCAGTAATAATCAGCCTTTACTGCCACCACCCTTTCCAAAGCAATTATTTACACTCATTGGTAAACCTGAATCGCGTGATGAACAAGGTATTATCAATCATTCGTTAAAAGTTTTTAAAACGATTGGTTCTCCTGGATATTTAAATCAATTGGAAGCTTTACAGACCGCTCGTAAGTTATATCAACGAAGTTATCATCCAGCGGGTGTACTTCAACAGTTTTTAGCAATATTATGTACAGGTTCATTATTACCATTGGATAAACAGATTCAAAAACCGACTTTAGTAGTTCATGGATCAAAAGATCGTCTACTTCCACCGAGTCATGGTAAGGCTGTTGCCAAGGCAATATCAGGTGCTAAGTTTGAATTAATTGAAGGAATGGGGCATGATATCCCTCCGCACTTTATTCCTCAACTTAGTGGATTATTTGCTCATCATTTTAAATCGTAAATATTAGGACACTATGGCTGCATTACCATCCCTAAGACAGCTGTCATATTTGGTGACATTGTCTGAGACGTTGCACTTTACTGAAGCAGCGCGCCGTTCGTTCGTCACTCAATCTACGCTTTCAGGCGGGATTATGGAGCTTGAACGTTTATTGGGTGGCGTACTTGTTGAACGCGATCGTCAAAACGTACGTTTAACTCCGTTGGGTGAACAAGTTGTCGCCCGCGCCCGTGTCCTTCTTGCCGATGCTCAGGACTTAATGCGATTAAGCCGTGAGATGAGTGAGCCGCTTACGGGTGATCTACATCTTGGTATTATTCCGACTATTGCGCCTTTTATTTTGTCTAAATTATTAGATGAAGTGCATAAGCAACTGCCCAAAATTCAGTTACATTTGCATGAAGCGCAAAGTGATAAAATTGTAGAAAAGCTTGAACATGGTAATTTGGACATGATCATGCTCGCTCTACCTTTCGATACACGTGGTCTAAAAGTTGCTGAAGTTGCAAAAGAAAGTTTATTTTTGGTTTACAATAAAAATGATCAAAATGCTGCCAATGCAAGAAAGCTAGATGACCTCGATTTAACACATTTAATGCTACTTGAAGAAGGTCATTGTTTACGTGACCATACTTTAAGTGTCTGTCCAATTAGTGAACGTAAAAATGATCACCGCCTAAAAGCGAGTTCTTTACCGACATTGGTTGAAATGGTTAGTGCCAATCTTGGTTTTACCTTACTGCCTGAAATCGCAATTCATGCACATATGCTGAAAAGCAATGAACAGATTGTCATTAAACAGATCGAAAATGCGCCTTCTCGTGTATTGGCTTTAGTTACGCGTAAAAGTACGCCATTACAAAATGAGTTTGATGTTCTTTTACAAATTTTGCAAAAAATTACCTCTGATTTGCATTAAGTCCGTATTGTATTATTTTAAAACCCCAATTTAATATTGGGGTTTTTTATTGTATTGTTTTTCTTAGATATAAATTTTTATGTAATTCTATTAGTAAGCAATTTTTACAGTCATCTTGTATAAAATTATTCAATTTTTGATCTAAGCAATTGTTTGGTCAATTTATAACAATCTAAAATATTTTTTGTAATTCCACATTTTAGATTTTATTATTTCCGACAAAATTTTGAACATTTAGTCATTTAAAAAAGAAAAACCATCCTCTATTTTAATCAAAATTAGATCAATGAATGGGTATATAAAGAGAAAAACAAACCCCACATTCTGTATTTTCAACATGATAATCACCCTCTTGTAATTTCATAATTGAAGCCACAATCGACAAACCCAAACCACCAGAACGCCCTTGTAAATGACGAGATGACTGGCACTGATAAAAGCGTTCAAAAATATAAGGTAAATGCTGATTTTCAATGAATACATCTTGACTAAGCACAGAAATCTTAATCATTTCTCGGTTTTTATATGTAACGTATTTTGCATAAAGATGAATGATGCCACCTTCTGAGCCATGTAAAACTGCATTTTCAACTAGATTAGAGATTGCACGTTGTAATAAATCAGGATCCGTTTTAACAATTAAATTTTCAACTTCTGACATGATCTGTATACGCTTTTCACTCGCTAGAAGTTCATAAAAACTCAAAATATTTTCAATAAATTCTTGAATTTCGATAGACTGAAAATCTAGTCTAACTTGCTGTTGCTCTGCTCTCGCTAGAAATAACATGCTGTCGATCATGCGCCTTAAACGTTGATATTCATCTAAATGTGAAATCAGTAATTCTTGATATTGAGCAGATGTACGAGGCTCTGAAAGTAAAATTTCAGTTTGTCCCATCACGTTATTCAATGGTGTTCGAAATTCATGTGCAATATTCTCTGAAAAACGATTAAGCTCCTGATAACCACTTTCAATACGTTGCAACATATGATTAATCGCATGGCTCAGTTGCATAATGTCACTGCTTTTATGCCGAATCACAATCCTCTGTTGTAAAGATTGAATATCTATAGCCTGAGTTTGATGAGTTAGTTCACGTAGACCCGTTAACCCGAAACGGCAAACAAACCAACAAAATAAACATATTATTCCGATGCCTATACCAAAATAAAAAATCAGGTCATTGCGAAAAGAATATAAAATACCAAGACGTTCAGACCATTGTTTCCCTGCAATTAATTGATAGGATTGTCCTGAAATTTCAAAATTTTTCCAAGCGATACGAGTCGATAATTTATCTTGATGCAGGTCAAGAAAATGGATTTTTTGATCAGCGATCAAATCGGGAATATTGATATCTAATGGATTGATATTAATTAATTTTTCTTTGTCATGAATTAAGATAAATAGATTATCTTGGTTTCCTAACATATTTTGATAAATCTTAGGTTTCTGAACGATTTGTTGAATATTTTCGCTATCTTGAAGTAATATTTCCAAACGTTCTATACGCGAGGCTAGAGCCTGATCCTGTTCACGAATCAAGATACGGTCGATTCCTAAATAAGTCAAAATACCAACCAAGCACAATATAATGGTACAGACAAGTGTCACCATGAGTGTAAGTCGAAACTCTAGTGAACGCACATTCATCAAACAATCTCTTCTGAAAGTTTATAGCCTAAACCACGAATGGTATGAATTAATTTAAGTTCACTGATATCATCTACTTTTTGACGTAACCGTCGGATGGCAACATCAATAAAATTCGTATCTGTATCAAAATTGATTCGCCAGACTTCTGATGCAATTTGGCGACGTGAAATAATTTGATTATGGTGTTGCATCAAAAAACGTAACAAATCAAATTCTTTTTTACTCAATTCAATCAATTGATTCGCACGTAAAACTTTGTGTTGAGTCAAATCAAGTTGTAAATCTGCAAGCGTTAAAATATTACCCATTTGAACTTGTTGGCGACGAAATAAACTTTTAATTCGAGCCAACAATTCGACATATGAAAAAGGTTTGGCAAGATAATCATCTGCTCCTAATTCCAACCCTTTGACCCGATCCATAATCTGATCTTTAGCGGTCAGAAAGATCACAGGAACCTGAGAAAATTGTCGCAATATTTGTAATACAGTCCAGCCATCAATATCGGGCAGCATTACATCTAAAATAACCAAATCAAATCGCTTTTTTTTTAAAAGCTCTAGCCCTTCAAGACCATGATTAACATATTGCGCTTGATATCCAGACTCGATTAAACCTTGTACCAAATAACCTGCAATTTTTGTTTCATCTTCAATAATAAGAATACGCATGATAGGAACATCCATTTCTAAAATGACAAGATTGTAATGTAAATGTCATGTTGCACTTCGACTGCTTAATTAGACTAAAAGCAATACAAAGAGGTGGGTCGTATGGAAAAAGTCATTTTAGGACTGATGCTGGGATTGTTTTTTAGCGCGCCTAGTTTTGCAGAAAATTTCGAACTTTCAAAGCAGTATAATCTTAATTTAGCTACAGCAGAAAAATTAGCGATAAATGCTGAAAAATCTTGTCAACAGTTAAATAAGCATTTAGCTGTTGCGATATTGGATCGTAGTGGTCAACCTCTCTTAATCAAACGTCATGAAAGTGTTGGGCCACATAATGCAATCGCTGCACAAAAAAAAGCATTTACTGCACTTTCAACTAAAACTCCAACCACTATTTTTAGCCAAAATGCTCGGCAGAATATTGACTCACAAAACCTCACTTCTTTCTCAGAACTATTGTTGTTAGGCGGTGGTTTTCCAATTGTTTATCAAAATGAAGTCGTCGGAGCCATTGGAATTGCGGGTTCTGGTGGTTCTAAAAATGATGATTTATGTGCCGAACAGGCAATCAAAATGACATTTAATTCACAGGAGATATAAATATGAAAGCATTGGTATTGGGTACAGGAATGCTATTAAGTGCATATACAATGGCCGCTGATAATCCTTTAAGTGTACATGTACTTAACTTACAAACTGGATTACCATCATCTGAAGTTGCTGTTGTTCTTGAACAAAATAAAAAAGGTCAATGGATCAAACTCAATGAAAAATTCACCAATGAAAATGGACGCGTTACTGCGCTATACCCTGATCATAAAGCACTTGAACAAGGTGTTTATCGCGTGACTTTTAAAACAGGTGATTGGTTTAAAAGTCATAATGAAAATAGTTTCTTTCCAGAAGTGCCTGTCATCTTTAATGTAGATGGTGCAGTAAAGCACTATCATATTCCTTTATTAGTGAGCCCTTATGGTTATTCAACCTATCGTGGCAATTAAACGTTAATGACAAAAAAGTATGAATAAAATGATTATTATTTTGTTCATACTTTTTCATACATGAATATGCTTTTCTAATTTTATTGGCTATTCACAACTGCTTTCATGTAATTTATAAGCAAAAAATAAATTTCACGAACCTTATTTTGACTCACTCAATTTTCATAGGTATTTCGAAACTTTAGTGTTGATATCGTTTAGTCTAAAATTTTATATACGCTACTATTTGGTAAAATCTTGGCTGAAAAAAATTAATAACAATATCTTAATTAAAACCTTCTCAACCTCCTCCCAATGCAGCAACCAATTGTGCAGCATTATTCAATTGTAATTGCTGCAATTGTAAAGTAGTCTGCTCTGCCTGTAATCTTAAGTTTTGAGCAGTCACTACTTCCAAATAACTCACCAAACCTGCATTGTAACGCCGAATCGCAACTTGTTCATTTTCAGTTGCCAAGGCAAATAGTTTCGCTTGTTCATCTTGTTGCTGTTTAAAACTCGATGCTTGTAACAAAGCATCTTCAACATCTTTCCACCCCGTTAAAATTGCCTGCTTATACGCTGCTAATTTTTCATCATAATTGGCTTGAGCCTGAGCAATTTCAACTTTTCGTGTGCCACCATCAAAAATAATTGTTGCAGCTTGTAAACCTGTAGACCATAAGTATTGTGGCGATTGAAAAAGATGACTAAAAATTTGACTATTTAACCCTCCATTTAAGCCAATTGTTACATCTGGCAACCATGCTGTTTGGGCTAATCCTAGTTCAGCATGCATTATTGCTAATTCACGTTCTGCATGAATAACATCGGGACGCTGTACCAATAATCGGCTCGGAAGCTCTGATGGTATGTGTGGTACTGTCAATACTTGCTTTTGTTTGGTCAATTGAAATTGGGCAACACTTTTACCTTGTAACACTGACAAAATGTTTTCTTGTAAATTTCGATCTCTAGTTGTTTCAATCTGTTGGATTTGTACCTGCTTTAATTGGGTTTCAGCCTGTATGACATCTGCCCGAGCAATCATGCCTGCATTGTATTGATTCTTTAAAATTTGAACTGAGCGAATATAACTTTTTAAAGTATGTTCAAGCAAATCGAATTGAGCATCCAACACTCTGATATTCCAATAAGTTTCTGTAGCTAACAACTGTTGGTTTAATTTCACAGCGTCTAAATCTGCTTGATTCGCTTCTAAATTGGCTTGTTGTCCTTCAATGGCTTTTGCCACTCGCCCCCATACATCAGGTACCCAACTGGCTTGAAGAGCCAACCCAAATTGACCGCTTGTTGATATATTTTTTGCCCCATTACGGTTTGTAGAACCATTTACTGTGATGTTTGGTAACCGATTGGCGCGTTGTATATCAAGTAATGCTTGTGCCTGCTGATAACGTGCTTCAGCTTGTTTTAAACTTAAATTTTCTTGATTCAATTGTTCCATCAACCGACTTAACACTGGGTCTTGATAAATGTCCCACCACCCATCATCGGAAGTTTTAATGGCTGAGGTTTGTACCCAATTTAAATCTGCATATTTATATTGATCATCGGCTTGTATAAGTGGAATTTTATATTCAGGTGGTTGCAATAGCATATGAGAACTGCAAGCAGTTAAAATGAGCACGCAACTTAGGCTCATCAAATTTTTATAAATTAAACTCTGCATTTTGTTTCCTATTTACCCAAATCAATCGCATGCACATTTTTCGATCTTTTAAAAAATTCAGCACATTTTTCCAAAACTAAATACAACACAGGCGTAGTATATAAAGTAAGTAATTGTCCAAGCGCCAATCCACCGACAATCACTACACCTAATGGCTGACGCAATTCAGCCCCTTCACCCCAACTGAGTGCCAATGGAACAGTACCTAACAATGCTGCCGTATTCGTCATTAGAATGGGTCTAAACCGTAGTTCCGCTGCTGATAATACTGCCTGATAAGCTGATTTTCCTGCCCGCCTTTCCATCAATGTAAAATCAATGAGAAGGATGGCATTTTTCACTACGACCCCAATGAGTAGGAACATTCCCAACAAGGCAATTAGGGTAAAATGGAAGCCAAATGTCCATAGTGTCAGTAAAGCTCCCAAGGCGACTGCGGGTATGGTGGACAGAATCGTAAAAGGATGAAGTACACTTTCATAGGTCACACCTAATACGATATAGATCATTAAAATCACTACCAACACAAGTACAGGCGTGCTTAAGCCACTTTGTAAGCTTTGTTCTTCGGCTTCTTTATCACTGGTCATGAAAATTTCGTTTGGCAACATGACTTCAGGTAGAACTGAACGAATTGCGACATCGGCTTGTTCATTGGTATATTCTGGTTTTACGACATAACCAATTCCCATGGCAGCATATTGATTACGACGATATACTCGATCATTGGTAATTCCGTAAGACCATGTGGCAAAATTACTTAATGGAACTGACTCGCCTTGCTGATTCGGTACGCGTATATTGGTCAAAGCCTCAGGTTGTTCGGTAAAACGTTTATCGACTTCCATAACCACATGAAACTGTTGTGTCTGATCATAAATCGTTGAAATTTGGCGCTGTGAAAATGAATTATTTAAGACACTGGAAATACTTTCTATATTTACGCCCAAGCGTCGAGCAGCCTCACGGTCAATTTCTAAAGTTACATGTTGCGCACCTTCATCGCCCATCGACTCTACTTCTTCAAGCTGAGGAAGTTTTTGCATTGCCAATGCAACTTTAGGAACCCACTCACGTAGCAATGCCACATTGTCAGATTGCAGGAGTAACATATAATCCTGTCCACTTCCACCAAATGGATCATCAAGTTCCAACTCTTGTTTTACACGTGCAGAAAAAATTGCCCCTGCCTGCCACGGCGCATTCTGTTTCAAACGCTCTGCAACTTCATGAGCACTTTGACCATCTCGTTCAGCTTTTGGTTTTAAACTCACCATCAATGATGAATTGGTTGTCCCACCTGAGCCACCCGAAGTTCCTACTACATTTTGTACCGCAGGATCTTTCAGAACGCTCTCGCTAAAAGCTGCAATTTTGGGCTGCATAATTTGAAATGAAAATCCATCATCGCCTCGAATAAAGGCATCGATTTGCCCTGTATCTTGCTCAGGCAATACACGTTTAGGTAGGGTTTGATAAATGTAAGCCGAGCCAACAATTGCACTAACCCATAACACAATAATCAAATAGCTATGCCTGAGCATCCATTTTAAAGATACTAAATAAGCTCGATTTAGACTTTGCATCCACCGATGACTATATTGATACAGCGCTTGATGTTGATAGCTAGCCAATGGTTTCAGACAGCGTGCAGATAAGCTTGGCGTTAAGATCAGTGAAATCACTACCGATAAAATAACAATAAAAACTAAAGTTAAAGAGAACTCTCGAAAGAGGCGCTCAATTACTCCCCCCATAAACAAAATAGAGATAAAAATCACGACTAAAGCTAAATTCATAGCAACCAAGGTCGTCCCAACTTCCTGAATGCCCTTTAAGGCAGCTTGAATAGGTTGCTCGCCTTGCTCTATATGACGTTCAATATTTTCGAGAACCACAATAGCATCATCAACCACAAGTCCAATAGCGACAATGACTGCCATAATGGACAAATTGTTAAGTGAAAATCCAGCCAAGTACACCAAACTGCTTGCGCCAATCAAAACCACAATTAAAGCTACAGCAGGCACCAATGCACTTTGTACTCGCCCAAGCATTATTGCGACAACAATCACGACCAAAATGATTGAAAGCAACAAAGTATCTCTTGCTTCATCTAAACCTGCCCGAATAATTTTTGAACCATCCATTACTGTTGCAAGTTGAGCATCCTCAGGGATCATCATTTGCAATTCAGGCAATCTTTCTTTAATTTTCTCAATGGTTGCAACGGTGTTGGCATTCGGCTGTCGGCTAATTTTAATAATGACTGCGGGTTTACCATTATGAAAGCCACTCACATAACGGTTTTCCACTGAGTCTTGAACCTCAGCCACATCTTTTAACCGTACAATGGTTTGAGCATTTTTATGTATAGTCAGATTGGCAAAATCAGCCGCTGTTTTTAAATTGCTAGAAAGTGCCACTTGCCAACGTAATTGTTCAGTTTCAACCACACCAAGCGCTTGTGTACGGTTACTTTTATCAATGGCTTCACGTACCTGCTCTAAAGTAACGCCTTGCGAAATAAGCGCATTTGGATTTAAGGTAATTCGCACCGCAGGCATGGAAGCACCATCAATAGAAACCTCCCCCACACCGCTGAGCTGTGCCAAATTAGGTTGTAATAGATCACTTGCGATTTCATACAATTTACCCGCAGATAAATGTTTCGAACTCAGTGCTAAGTAATAAATAGGGCTTTGGCTTGGGTTCACCTTAAAATATTCAGGTGGGTTGGGCATGCCTGAGGGTAGCTGCGACATGGCGGCATTGATGGCGGCCTGTATTTCTCTTGCCGCTTCATTAATGTCGGTTGCCAAATCAAAATTCAAAACTACTTGTGCCGAACTCTGACTACTCGATGAGTTAATGGCTGATGTGTGCTGAAAAAACAGGAGGTTTTAACTTGGTAAACTAAACACACTCATCAGGAGTTTACCATGAGCAAGA
>NZ_JBJZOR010000027.1:0-49149 GCF_046269225.1 Acinetobacter sp. TY2 | reverse complement strand
TTGGAGCGGGAAAAGAGACTCGAACTCTCGACCCCAACCTTGGCAAGGTTATGCTCTACCAACTGAGCTATTCCCGCATGCCGTGTATAATACAGTATGAAACAAGAGGGTCAACATTTTTTTATAGCTGAATACACTATTTGCATAAAATAAAACCAAATTTGCTTAGAAAAAAGTAATTTATGCTGAAAAATGCTTCAGATTCAGTTTTTAATCGATTGTATTTTACCAATTGTAGATTTTGAGCAGATTGAAATAAAGGCTATACTTTATTTCAATCGTTCATTTCAGTAAGGAAATTCTATGAGCCTAGAACAACAACTGATTACTCAGTTAAATGCGCTACAGCCTGCACATTTACAGGTGATCAATGAATCATCGGGTCATGGTGGATATTTCCCCGGAAAAGAATCACATTTTAAAGTTATTATTGTAAGTGATATTTTTCAAGGCTTACGCTTAGTACAGCGCCATCAAAAAATTTATGCAGCAGCAACAGGGTTACTCGAAGCAGGTAAAATTCATGCTTTGGCAATTCATGCTTACGTACCTGAAGAATGGCAAGGTGAAGCACCTGCAAGTCCAGAATGTGCACACGCACCTAAAGCTTGAGAATAAATATGGATTTACATTTACTCGTTAAAATTATTCATATGACAAGTGTGAGTGTTGCAATCATTGTCTTTTTAGCGCGAGCTTTGACACTCTTTAGAGGTATTCAAAATGATCAGCCCAATCCGAAAGGGTGGGTAGCTTATGTGGCTGTGCAACATTTGTCTTATACCTTGATCGTTTTGACGGGTGTAATTCTTCTATTTATGAATAATTTTCAGGTTCAACCTTGGTTCTACGCCAAAATTGTTTTGTTCCTTGTCCTGATTTCATCATTGATTAAAACATGGCGTAAAGATGACACAATTTTATTGGCACAGCGCCGAGCAGGTCTTTTTGTCAGTGCTGTGGCATTGATTGCTATTATTTCATTGGTCATCATTAAACCTGTGTTTAATTAGACTTTTTAAAGATTGTCTGACATAAAAATCAGTACAGGTTAGGCAATCAATTAAACTTCATATTGATAAAATATTAAAATTTTGAGGGAACTATGCTGACACGTGTTGTATTTAACCAAAAAGGTGGTGTGGGGAAATCAAGTATTACGGTGAATCTTGCGGCAATGAGTGCGCATCAAGGTTTAAAGACTTTGGTGATTGACCTCGATCCACAAGCTAATTCAAGTCAGTATTTGTTGGGTGATGATGCAACTTATTCAGCAGATAAAACTGCGCTTGAGCCAAATATTGAAAATTTTTTTGATGATGTATTGGGGAATAATCAACAAAAAGGGTTGCTTGGAAATGCAATTGGCTCATTATTAAAATCTAAAAATAAAGGTTTTGATCAATATATTCATCGTTCGCCTTTTAAAAAATTGGATGTTTTACCTGCCAGCCCAACTTTGGGTGCGCTTGAACATGCATTGGTCAGTAAACATAAAATTTATAAATTACGTGATGCCATTGAAACCTTAAAAGGTCAATATGACCGTATTTTTATTGATACACCACCTGCATTTAACTTTTTTACACTCTCGGCACTCATTACCGCAGATCGTGTACTGATTCCATTTGACTGCGATGTATTTTCAAAACGTGCTTTGCAAACATTAATTGAGAATGTGATTGAAACACAAGATGATCATAATGATCGTCTAGAAATTGAAGGTATTGTGGTTAATCAATATCAAGCACAAGCAAAATTGCCACGTGAAGTCGTTCAACAGTTGAAAGATGAAGGCTTGCCTGTATTAAATACTATGTTGCCACCGTCTGTCTTAATGAAAGAATCCCATCATAAAAATCTGCCGTTGATTTATTTGGCTACAGATCATAAATTGACGCAGGCCTATCAATTATTGTTCAATGAAATTGAAAATAAATAAGCGTGGAAATGCAATGAAAACCATCAACTGGAGTCTATTGGCTCTTTCAGCGGTATTGATGACAGGTTGTGCGACAACGGTTAAACCGACTTATGTTTCTCCTACCCAATATCAAGCGATGAATTGTGCACAATTGGCACAGGAATTCGATCGTATTCAGCAATATATTAACAATGGTGTACAGCCACCGAAAAGTAAAGGTATGGGTGTTGGTCTTGGTTTAGGTGGTGGTTGGGGAAGTCATGGTGGTTGGGGCTTTGGTCCATCTATTTCAGTGAATATGGGGCAGTCTAGCAATACCAAAAAAACCGAATTGGGTCGTTTGTATGGTGAGCAAGATGCACTATCGCAAGCTGCTCAATTTAAAAACTGTCCTTATATTCCCAAACGCCAAGAAGTGAAAAAATAATTGATAGGCAGACTTTTAGTGAATGATTAAGAGTCTGCTTAATAATGGAAATGTTTCAAAATTTATTGATTAAAAATCAGTATATTAAAATAATAATTTTATATTTGAGGAGAGTATAACCCATTTTAAATTGGGTATTTTCCTTGTTTTTTTTACCGTATTTCGTTTAAGGTGTGCCTCGCTTTAAATATTTTTGCACGCTTTATGATCGAAAGTTGGTTTTTTGTTGTCGCGTTATTTGCCGTTCTACTGATTCCAGGACCAGTAAATGCTTTACTTGCCAGTTCCGCATATCATCAAGGTATTGCTAAAACCATTCATTTAATTCCGGCTGAAATTTTGGGTTATTTGTATGGCATAGCCATGTGGGCATTGTTGATTCACTTGAGTATGCCAGTGTGGCCAAATTTGATGCATTGGCTACATTTTATGAGTGCAATTTACGTGATGTGGCTAGCATTCCATTTATGGAAATCATCACAGTTAAAAAAACAAAGTCAGCTCAATTTATTGTTCAAGCCAAGTAAAGTTTTTATTCATACCCTTAAAAATCCAAAAGTTATTTTATTGACGGTTGGTGTACTTCCTGTGGAAACATGGGATTCTTTGGGGAGTTACGTCTTTATTATGGGGATTGTTTGTTTAAGTCTTTTGCCTTGCGCATTGTTCTGGATGTATTTTGGACGAGCATTATTGGCAGGAAAATTAAAGCGAATAAGCACCGACCAAATATATAAAGGGTCGGCGTTGTTATTGATGATTTGTATGTTGCCTGTGGTGTATCGTATTTTTATGGCTTAAGTAAACTTAAAGGATTTTAAGCTTCTTTTTTAGCAAAAAATTTATGACGAATATAGCCAATAATGCCCGGTAAAATGCTCAAGAAAATAATACCAAAAATCAAATGAGTAAAATTATCTTTAACAATTGGCATATTGCCAAATAAATAACCCAAAGTAATAAAAGAACCGACCCAACAAATGGCACCAATAACATTAAAGGTGAGGAAAAATTTATAATTCATGCTGCCTGCACCAGCGACAAAAGGTGCAAAGGTACGAGCAAAAGGAATAAAGCGAGCAAATATAATGGTTTTACCACCGTGGCGTTCAAAAAACTCAGATGTTTTAATTAAATGTTGCTTGTTAATCCATCGAGATTCGATTTCAAACACACGCGGACCAATATATTTACCAATGTGATAGTTTAGCGTGTCACCTAAAACAGCGGCGATAAACAATAAAATGATTAAAACGACAGGATCCATTGCACCTGTAGAGGCTGCTAATGCACCCGCAGCAAATAATAGGCTATCGCCAGGTAAAAATGGCATCACCACTAAACCTGTTTCCACAAAAATAATCAAAAATAAAATGCCGTAGATCCATACGCCATAATTTTTAATAAATTCAAAAAGGTGTTCGTCTACGTGTAAGATAAAATCAATTAAATCCATGGGACTAAAACTATGTGAAATTGTGCACAAAGCCTAGCAGTATGAGCAGGGAAAGTCAGTATGAAAAACTAAATAAATTCCGCTGATATCGTTGCATATTTAATACGATGGATACTAATTTCATATATTTATTCATTTTCTAATCAGATTAAAATAGCTTCAATTCTTAAATAATGAAAAGAGTTTTACCATGTTTAATCCCAATGTTGTTGTTAAAAATATAGTCAATCAACCGACTGCTCAAGCCGTCTTGGCATTACTTGCACGTATTCTTATGGCGTACATTTTTATTGTTGCTGGCTACGGCAAGCTTACAGCATATAGTGCAACTGTTGGGTATATGGAAGCGATGGGTGTTCCAGGTGCAATGTTACCATTGACTATTTTTGTTGAGCTAGGCGGTGGTTTGGCATTACTTTTCGGTTTTCAAGCGCGTTTTGCCGCATTGGGTTTAGGTATTTTTAGTATTATCACGGCATTTTTATTTCATGGTGGTGCAGATGATGCCACTAACTTTATGAAAAATATAGCAATGGCAGGTGGTTTGTTTTACTTGATGCTGTATGGTGCGGGTAAGTTCAGTATTGATCATGCAATTGAGAAATAATTTGTAAAATAAGTCAGTAAATAAAAGCGCAATTTTGTGCTTTTATTTATTTGAAATAAATCATCTTTTTCTTACAAAATACAAGAGTGATGAATACAGTGCGTCTTGCACTGAAAAATGCTAGAATATGGCGCTTAAATCCATTTGCCTGCATAGTTGTATAGCCATGACGACCAATACTCAAATTACTGAAGATCGTATCCTGATTTTGGATTTCGGTTCTCAATATAGCCAGCTGATTGCACGCCGTGTTCGTGAAGCGGGTGTATATTCAGAAATGTACGCATTCGATATGTCAGAAGATGACATTCGTGCATTTAACCCAAACGGGATTATCCTTTCAGGTGGTCCAGAAAGTGTTTATGAAGCTGGTAGTCCACGTGCTCCTGAAGTTGTGTTCAACTTAGGCGTACCTGTATTGGGTATTTGCTATGGTTTGCAAACCATGTCAGAACAACTTGGTGGTAAAGTAGAACCAGGTGATGTTCATGAATTTGGTTATGCCGAAGTCGACATTCAAGTGCGTGATAAACTGATTGGCGATCTTGAAGATGGTAAAGACCAATTAAAAGTGTGGATGAGCCATGGTGACAAAGTCACTGCAATTCCAGCAGGTTTCCAAGTAACTGCAAGTACGCCAAGCTGCCCATTTGCAATGGTTTCTGATGAAGAACGTCGTTTCTATGGTATTCAGTTCCACCCTGAAGTGACTCACACTGCAAAAGGTGAGCAAATTATTTCTAACTTCGTTCACAGCATTTGTGGATGTCGTAACCTTTGGAACTCTGAAAACATCATTGATTTACGTGTTGAGCAATTACGTCAACAAATTGGTGATCAAAAAGTTCTTTTAGGTCTTTCAGGTGGCGTAGATTCATCTGTTGTTGCTGCGCTTTTACACCGTGCAATTGGCGATCAATTGACATGTGTATTTGTAGATAATGGTTTACTTCGTTTGAACGAAGGCGAGCAAGTGATGGATATGTTTGCGAAGAACATGGGTATCCGTGTGATTCGTGCCGATGCTGAAAACCGTTTCTTAACTGCGCTTAAAGGTGAAGTTGATCCTGAAGCGAAACGTAAAATCATTGGTCGTGAATTCATCAATGTATTTGCTGAAGAAGCACGTAAGCTTGATGGTGTAAACTTCCTTGCACAAGGGACAATTTACCCTGACGTGATTGAATCTGCTGCAACCAAAAATGGTAAAGCACATGTGATTAAGTCGCACCATAACGTGGGTGGTTTACCAGAAGATTTAGCATTTGAATTGGTTGAGCCAATTCGTGACTTGTTTAAAGATGAAGTTCGCCGTTTAGGGACAACTTTAGGTCTTCCTTTCGAAATGCTTTATCGTCATCCATTCCCAGGTCCAGGTTTGGGTGTGCGTATTTTGGGTGAAGTGAAAAAAGAATATGCTGATATTTTACGTTTAGCCGATGACATTTTTATGCAAGAACTTCGTGCAAGCGGTTGGTATGACAAAACTGCACAAGCATTTGCTGTATTCCAACCTGTTAAATCAGTTGGTGTTGTAGGTGATGGTCGTCGTTATGCATGGGTCATTGCACTTCGTGCTGTTGAAACTGTTGACTTTATGACAGCTCGTTTTGCTCATCTTCCATACGACTTAGTAGACAAGATTTCTACTCGTATCATGAATGAAATTGCTGATGTTTCACGTGTTGTTTATGACGTGTCTTCTAAGCCACCAGCTACAATTGAATGGGAGTAATTTCCGTAGGAAATTATTTAAATGAAAAGAGCGCCGAGGCGCTCTTTTTTGTGTCTATAATATTGAAATAGAGAAAATAATTTTTACAGGGTATTTATGTCTTTTTTTTCAATTCGTACAAATGATCAGGATTCAATTAAAAAAATTTTAAGTAATGAAAAGAATATAGTCATTCCTGGAATAACTTGGTTATTTGATAAAGTTGGAATTGATGATCTAGTTTTTGTTGTATTAAGTGGGGATGAGGGTAAAAAAGAATTTCCTTACTCAAATGGTTTGAAAGCAATTGCTAGAATTGTAGATAAGATTGTTAATGAATATAAAGATGAAGCTAAAACGAAGATAAAGTCTTATTCTATTCATTTAGATATTATTAGTTTTTTGCCAAAAGTTATTACTAAAAAAGACTTTTATTTATATCCTGATTTGTTGGATTGTCCAAGTATTGGTCCTGAAACAAAAAGTTCACCGAACCAAGCATTAGGACAAGTTGAAGGAGGTATATGTGTTTTACAAGCAATTAATGATTTATATCCAAATGAATTACCACAAGAATTATTGGATTTAATTCCAAATGATTTAGCCCTAAATAAGGTTAAATTAAAAGATATTAAAAAAAGTTTAGAGAAAGTGCCTCAAATATTAGATCGAGAAGTGTTAGTTGGTGAGTTTGTAAAATGGTTTAATCAACCAAAGAACTTTAAAAACTCTTATGGTGGGCTGTTTCAAAAAAAAGTTATTTTAAGTTGGGATAAAATTTTTTTTGATAATAAACTTTTTGAATTTGATTTAAATAACATTCAATTATCCATTGAAAATATTAAGAAATTAAAGAAAAATTATGATGATACTAGTATTGAGTGGATTTCTTTTAGTGGTGGTGTGAGTCGAGGGGCACCTAAAGCTGTCTTAGGGGATAACAATTATTTAAAGTTTTTAGATGAGTTTGATTTCAGCCAATTCATACAATATGAAAAATATGAGTTAAAGCACGTAATTGAAAAAGGATGTTTCATAGACGAAAATGTTTTATCTAACTATCTTCTACAGTTAAAGCAGAAGAAAAATATTATTTTACAAGGTCCGCCTGGAACAGGAAAAACATGGTTAGCACAGCAACTAGCTAAAGTTATAGTTCAGTATCCTAATCAGCAAAATATTCAAAATGTTCAATTTCACCCTAATTATTCTTATGAAGACTTAATTCGGGGGTGGCGACCACGTTCAGATGGCAAGCTGGAATTGGTTGATGGACCCTTTTTAGCAATGATTGATTTAGCAAAACAGTACCCAGATCAAAATTTTGTTTTTATTTTTGATGAAATTAACCGAGGGGACCCGTCTGTGATCTTTGGTGAGATGTTAACTTTACTGGAAAACAGTAAGCGTAGTGAGCAACATGCACTTAGTCTGACTTATCGTAAGCATGAACTGGAAAAGGTTCACATTCCAGACAATCTTTATATCATTGGTACGATGAATACAGCAGATAAGTCACTTAATCATATGGATTTTGCATTTAGACGTCGCTTCGGCTTCTTTAATTTGAAACCAATGCTAAATGAGGCTTGGTCGAGTTGGTTGAGTGACAAATTGGATGTCGAGTTAATAGTGATTGAAAAAATTCGCAGTTTTGTAGGTGATTTGAATCAACAGATTGAAAAGAAGAATGGCGTTGCTTATATGTTAGGCCACAGCTTTTTTGTCCCCATTGAAAAAGTTGGAGATACAGCAGAACAACTTCTGTGGATGCAGAATGTGGTGGAAAATGAGATTAAACCGTTATTGGCAGAATATTGGTATGACGATATAGAAAAAGTACAAAGTATAAGTTTTGAATAATTAGGGGAGTTGCTATGCCAAATATTCCTATTCAAAATTTATGGTTTTTAATGTTATATGCTTCTAAATACTTACATCAAGATTTAACTGATCAATTTCAATTGGACCAGATGGAAGGTTTGGAAGCATTGATAGGAAAAGTATTTTCTCAGCATTTGTCAGATTATATACATCAACATTTAAGAAAACAGTTAAAGGCTAAATCAAAAGAGCTTGCTGTAGTAAAAGGAAAAATTGATTTTTATCAAACAGAAATCCGTCAGTCGTTGGCGAAGGGACGGGTCTATTGTTCATATAATGAAACAACGTACAATACAAATCGTCATGCTTATATGATGAGTGCCTTAGAGTTAATTTTGACATTTGATCTTTCGACAATAGTTCGTAAACAGTTAATGAAAGATCAATTTGAATTGAAAAGTTATGGTGTAATAGCAAATTCAAGATATCGCTTAGATAGAGATCATTTTTCCAGTTTTGAGCATGTGTGTAAACATGTTATCCATTTATCAAAATTGATACATGATATGAAATTATTATCTACAGAAACTGGTGATTCGATACAGCCAAAATTGATGTTAACAAATGAAAAAATAAGAAAAATTTTTGAAAAGGGAATTGCTGGATTCTTTAAATTAAATCTAGATAAAGGAAAATATAGGTTTATTTCTGAGCAAGGTTCTAAAGTTGATTTAGATTTAGACAATCCTTATGGAGGTGTTCATAAATGCTTTCCAAATATGTATCTTGATATGATGATTCAATCAAAAACGAAAGATTTTGGATTGATTATTGATACAAAATTTACAGATATACTCAAAAATGAAAGGAATGGTAAGCGACAAATTAGCAGTGAATATATTCGCCAAATTTATACGTATACAATGAGTTATAAAGTCGCGAATCCACGTAATCATTATGCAGGAATGTTACTTTACCCTATTATTGACGAAAATTTTGAAATGAGTATAAAAATGCTAGGTGTTCCCCTTTATTTTTATACGGTGGATTTAAGTCAAAAAATACCGGATATCCACCGACAATTAATTCAAATGATTGATACTATTTTTGAGGAACTAACACTTCCAAAATCTTTTCTCCAATCCGTTGAATTAAAGGCATAGTGACAGAGTTACCTGCTTGCATATACAAAGCACTATTTGCCATTTTTTCAGGAAAAACCATTTTGTCTACAGGGTAGCCTTGAAAAGCAAAACACTCTTTCGGGGTAAGTTTACGGATCCCAAAATCATCAATCAATAACGGCACATTATGACCACCTGCACCCATATTTGCTGTTAAGGTTGGGCAAACATTACTCTTATTTTCACGTACATAAACACGACGCCACTGATATAAAGTATCACGAGAAGTCATACTTTCTTTCAATGTAGGGTAATACATGTGATCAGGTTTGTAATAATACTTCTGATCAACTTTTTCTGTTTCTAGAAAATCATGAATGGTTTTCGTCAGTGGAATTGCTTCAGGAAATTGAAACTCGGCATGATTAGGAACAAGTGCTTCATTAAACGCTACAATAAAAATACGTTCACGGTTTTGCGGTACATTGGCATGAGTCATACTATTTAAAACTTGAAAATAGACTGCATAACCAAGCTCTATTAACGTATTTTTAATGACTTCAAATGTATTGCCTTTATCGTGAGAAATTAAATTTTTTACATTTTCTAAAAAAATTACACGAGGTTGGTGTCTTTCTGCAATATCTACAATATCGAAAAATAATGTCCCACGTGTTTCATTAAAACCTTTTTGATTACCCGCAATAGAAAAGGCTTGGCAAGGAAAGCCACCACATAAAATATCAAATTTTTGAGGGATTTTTTCTTTAGTGTCATTTAATGTGATATCGCCATCTGGTTTTTCACCATAATTTTGAAAGTATGTCTCTTGAGCATTTTTATTCCATTCACTACTAAAAACACAGCTACCTTTTAAATTTTGCAAAGCCATTCTAAATCCACCTACGCCTGCAAAGAGGTCAATGAATTTAAATTGAGTATTAGCCTGTTCAGCAAATTGAACATTGACTAGCTGAGGCTGAGCTTGCATTAATGGTCTCACGATGTAAGGTAAAAATAAATTTTCTGATAGTAAGCTATATTAAAGTAATTTGCAGCATTTGATGTTAGGTTTTACGAATATTGTTAAAAATAATGGATGGGTTCTGTTTTTGATTAGCTTTTTTAGGACGATTTTTTTAAAAAGCAAAGTTAAACCAAAGAAACCCTGCAAATCAAAACTGGACACAGTTCAAAACGATTTACAATAAAAACAAAACTGTTATTGTCCTATAAACGGGTTTCATCGTATTAACATACGAGTAGGACAATGCAGGCTGAACCGCTAAGATGAAGTGAAATAGGATGTTGCTCGCCTCAACATCCTGAGCTCGTGAACAACTTTAGGATAATAATATGACCAATACCCATGACACTGAAATTTCCCATTCGGATGACTGTGAAAAGTACGTGAATAAATTTATTCAAGACTTTCAAATTCGTTCTGCGGAAATTGGCAAAGGCACAGTCATTAAACGTGCACTACCAAGCCGTGAAAAACGCATGATTGGCGCATGGTGCTTTCTAGACCATGCGGGTCCAGTTCATTTTAAACAAGGTGAAGGGCTTGATGTTGGACCACATCCGCATATTGGTTTGCAAACCTTTACATGGATGATTGAAGGCACGATGTTGCATAGCGACAGTCTTGGAACAGTAGATCAGCTGATTCGTCCAAAACAAGTCAACTTAATGACGGCAGGTCATGGTATTTCGCATACCGAAGTTGCACCTGCAACTGAAACTAAAATGCATGCTGCACAGCTTTGGATTGCATTACCAGATGCCAAAATTGATATGGCACCGCAGTTTGATCACTATCCAGAATTGCCTGTAGTAGAAAAAGATGGCGTTGAATTTACCATTCTTGTCGGTGAGTTTTTAAATACGACATCACCTGTAAAAGTACATACAGAACTTTTAGGTGTGGACTTAACGGCGAAGGAGAAAACAAAAACACGTTTAAGTTTAAATCCGAAATTTGAATATGCATTTATGGCATTGGAAGGTACAGCAGTGGTGAATGGTCATGAACTTGACCAAGATAATCTTGTTGTTCTTGAGCCAGGTTTGACTGAACTTGATATTGAAATTCATGAAGGCGGTCGCATCTTATTGCTCGGTGGTGAACCATTTGAATCACCAATTTTACTGTGGTGGAACTTTGTGGGTCGTACCCAAGAAGAATTACGTATTGCCCGTGAACAATGGATCAATAAAGATCCTCGTTTTGGCAGTATTCCAAGTTATATTGGTGAAAGCTTAAAAGCACCAGTATTCCCAGATAGTATGCGCCCATCAAAATAACTCGGTTATGTATTAATAATTTATATTTCAATAAATTATGTTTTAAAAGTTAGTGGCTTTATTTGGAATTTAAAGCCACTAATTTTGAATAATTAAAAATAAAGGATAATGATCATGGGTACGATTGCCACTGCAAAAGTAAAAAGCTTGCCTGAACCATGGGCAGGTGAAATCATCAGTCATAAACATCAATTTATTACCGATAAACCTGAATCGTTTGGTGGTCAAGACAAAGGTCCTGCACCGTATGACTTTATTTGTTCAGGTCTAATTTCATGCACCATGATCACCTTGCGTATGTATGCAGAACATAAAGGTTTTGATTTGGGCGAGTTTACGGTAGAAGCAGATTTTAAAGCCAACATAGAAGGCAAGGAATGGATTGAACGCCGTTTGTCTTTTGTCAGTCCTTTGGATGAAGAGCTGAGTGCAAAAATCCTGGCGGTTTGTCAAAAAACGCCTGTCACCAAGACTTTATTGCGTAGTGTTGAAATCAATACATCTATTGTTTAAGCAATTGATTAATGAATAAATTTAAAAAATATAGATGCTATTTTGTAAAAAACAGGGTGTCATTTTTTAATCTCTTTAGGTTATATTGAAAGAAACCTAAAGAGATCACAATAATGATTACACTACATCATCTAGAACAGTCACGCTCACTCCGTATTATTTGGGCGTTGGAAGAGTTGGGTGTGGAATATCAAATTAAGCACTACAAACGTTTACCCACTTTTGCTGCACCGCCTGAGTTAAAAGCTATTCATCCTCTAGGTAAATCACCTGTATTGACCGATGGTGATCTGACGATTGCTGAATCTGCCGTAATCCTTGAATATTTACAGGCGACCTACGACAAAGACAATAAATTTAAACCTCAAAATCCTAAAGATTTAATGCAATACAATTATTGGATGCATTATGCAGAGGGTTCACTCATGCCTTATTTGGTCATGACGCTAGTGATGACCAATATGTCAAAGCATGTTCCTTTTATTATTCGACCTATTGCAAAGAAAATTTCAGATGGAGTGAAAGGTGGTTTTATCAATCCACGATTAAAAGAACATACAGCTTTTCTCGAAGATTATTTTTCCAAAAATGAATATGCAGCAGGGCAATTTTCCTTTGCAGATATTCAACTGAGTTTCCCTGTGGTTGCGATGCAAGAGCGAATTAAAGGAAATAAGCCACAAATTGTTGCCTATGCTGAAAGAATACAGCAACGTCCAGCCTTTCAAAAAGCCAAAGCCAAAAGTGGTTTTTAGATCTAAATGAATATGATTTTTTTACCGGGTGCATCGGGTAATACTGAATTTTGGCAACCGCTAATGGATTTATTACCTGAACAAGATGGCAAAACCGTTATTGCTTATCCGAGTTTTGGTGGTTATGGCGATCATGCCAATGTAAATAATTTTTTAGATTTACAGCGCTATGTCCTAGATCGAATATCACAGCCTTCGATCATTGTTGCACAGTCAATGGGTGGCATATTTGCTGTTCAAGCTGCTTTGCAAAAGCCTGACCTTGTTGATGCTTTAGTTTTAGTTGCGACATCGGGCGGAGTTGATTTAAGTACTTTTAATGTTGCTGATTGGCGAAAGGACTATCAACAGACATTTGATGTACCTGATTGGTTTGTACAGCCTCAGGTTTATTTGGATAATTTGCTGTATAAAATTGAATGTCCTGTATTGTTGATTTGGGGAGATGCCGATCCCATTAGTCCTGTCGCGATTGGACAGTACTTACATGGAAAAATCATTTTGTCTGAACTTCATGTAATTCAACAAGGGCAACATGATTTGGCACAGCTACATGCTGATCAAGTAGCATTTTTACTTCAGGCATTTATTGAAAAAATTATGTCAATCGAAGAATAAAGTGCAATAAAAAAAGATGCCTCGGCATCTTTTTTTATTTAAGGTCTGTATTAAGCAAGATTAGCGTTTCACCACAATCGAGTCGATACCGCTATGTTGCAAAGTTTGTTGTGCCATCACCGCTGCATTTTCAGAAGCATATGGTCCTGAAATCACACGATACCAAACCTTATTTCCTTCAGAACTTTGTACAACATCGGCTGAAAGACCATTCAAAATAATTTCAGCACGGCGAGCATCGGCAGCATCAGGATCATCATAGCTTTTCACCTGTAAAATAAATTCAGGTTGTTGGACTACAGGCGCTTGCTCATTCGCATCTACACTCGTATTGACCTCTTCAGTTTTGGCTGGAGCTTCAATAATTAAAGGTTGTTGCTGTGTTTTAGTTTCAGGCACAGCTTGTTCAGGAATAGGCGTGACTTGTTGCTGCGGAAGTAGGTCATAAAAACGGTAGTCTTTATTAGTATCTTCCTGATAATGCGGTGACGTCACTGTATTGTTGCGTGGTTGTACAGGTGCCCAAGGTTTCCACAGGAGCAATGCCACTGCAAAACTTAACACGATTAAAATGACCACGAGCATGCCTAACCATTTTGGTATGAGTGGCTTTTTCGGTTTATTCGGTCTTTCTGATACACCGCGTTGCGTTTTTCCAAACACGAGGAACCTCTAATTATTTTTAAACATCGGGTTTAAGCATAATTTTGCTTTAGCCCGATGTAAAGTAACGATTTATTGTATTACTGATGTATCAAAGAGTACTTTGCTTACATGCTTTCAGGAGCAGATACGCCAAGCAATGTTAAACCATTTCGAAGCACTTGCTGTACATTTGATGATAACAGTAAACGTGCTTGTGATAATGTAACATTTTGATCATCAATGAATTTGATACCATCTTGCGCATACCAACCATGGAACAAGGCAGCCAATTCTTTCAGGTAATTACCAATTTGATGTGGTTCATAACTATTGGCAGCACGAACTAAAACTTCAGGATAAGCAGCAAGCTTCGCTAAAATTTCAGTTTCAGTGTCTAAAGTTAATAAGTTTGCGTGTTCACGAGCAGTAGCAACATTTAGCTCAAGATTTGAAGCTTGTGCTTTTTGCAAAATACGTTGAATACGTGCATGCGCATATTGAATGTAATACACGGCATTGTCTTTGCTTTGTGACACAGCAAGGTCTAAGTCAAAGTCAATGTGTTGTTCAGATTTACGCATTACATAGTAAAAACGTGCGGCATCAATACCCACTTCTTTGCGTAAATCACGTAAAGTCACAAATTGACCTGAACGAGATGACATTTGCACCATCACGCCACTGCGCCACAAGCTCACAAACTGAACTAACAATACCGTTAATTTTTTAGAGTCATAACCCATCGCATCAATTGCTGCTTTTACACGAGCAATATAACCGTGGTGATCTGAACCCCAAATATCAATGATATCGGTATAGCCACGTTGTAATTTATTTAAATGGTATGCAATGTCAGAGGCAAAATAAGTGGTTTGACCATTACGACGTTTCACTACACGGTCTTTTTCATCACCAAATTCAGTCGATTTAAACCAAATGTTGCCATCTTTTTCATATAGGAAGCCACGTTGATCAAGCGTTTGTAATGCTTCATCAATTTTTTCAGTCAAAGATGCTTCACTGAACCATTTGTCAAAAGTTACGCCAAATTCACCAAGGTCATCTTTAATGTCATCTAAAATTGCATGTAAAGCTGCTTGATGGAAAACGCGGTAACCTGCATTTAAATGGTTTTGAGTATTGTGGATTAAACCATCAATATGCTTTTCTTTGTCGCCTGAAAGGACAACTTTATTCCCTTCAGCATCAAGCTCAGCGGCATATTGAACATCTTCAGGTACATCTTTATAAATGTCAGCCACAGGACGGACATATGCATCGCCATCTTTATCAATAATGCTTTTTGCGATTTCTTTAACGTAATCACCTTGATAAGCATTTTTCGGGAAAACGAGTTCCTGACCTGTCAATTCTAGGTAGCGTAAATAAGTTGAAGTTGCAAGAATGTCCATTTGACGACCTGCGTCATTGACATAGTACTCACGGTCAACGGTTGCACCAGTTGCTTCAAGTAAGTTGGCAACCGTCATACCGTATGCTGCACCACGACCATGTCCTACGTGTAGGCTTGAAGTCGGATTTGCAGATACAAATTCAACTTGAATGCGTTTTGCTGCATTGACAGTTGTTTGACCAAACTGATCTTTCTGTACTTGAATTTGGTCAAGTACAGCAAAGCGTTGATCTGCATTTAAAAAGAAATTGATAAAACCTGGACCTGCAATTTCTGCTTTAGAAATATCAGCAACTTCAGGCAAATTTGCGAGAATTTTATCAGCCAAATCACGAGGTTTCATACCCGCAGCTTTAGATGCAATCATCGCAATGTTGGATGCAAAGTCACCATGACTTCGATCTTTAGTTCGCGTCAGGATACTCGTGTTGTTCCAATCAGATGGAAGCGTCCCTTCAGCTTTTAGGGACTGTACTGCATGATCAAGAGCTGCTTGTATGGCCGTATTCATAATCTATCGAGAAATAAATGTCGCAGAAAAACGCTAAATATAGCAAATTTCGAGGTCTTTAGGTGAATGCATTTTACAGAATAAAACTTATCCGATAGATAAATGTGATGGTTAAAGCATATTCGTTGTTGATCTT
Source organism: Acinetobacter sp. TY2 (assembly GCF_046269225.1). Classification (NCBI taxonomy): domain Bacteria; kingdom Pseudomonadati; phylum Pseudomonadota; class Gammaproteobacteria; order Moraxellales; family Moraxellaceae; genus Acinetobacter; species Acinetobacter sp. TY2. The sequence continues at coordinate 33,174 of NZ_JBJZOR010000027.1, read as the reverse complement.
ATACAATACGGTACAAAATGATCTAATTTAGCTAGAGCGTGATATGTCTGAAAATCGTCCAATGATTGTGGGGAATATTCCAAAACTTCCCGCAAAATATGCCATGTGGATTATGCCTTTATTCTTATCATGTTTGATGAGTGGTATGGTGTCACTCATCAATCTAATCTTGAATGTTGGGTTAAGTGGACATTTTTTTAAGAAATGGCTGTCGGCATGGTTGATCTCATGGGTTGTGGCTTATCCTGTGGTTCTTATAGTTTTGCCTTTGGTGCGAAAATTGACAGGTATACTTGTAGATATGCGTGATTAGAAGCATTGTGTTTTAAAAAATAAAATAACCGAGTGTAAAATGTACAATTTTAAAAATATGATGGATTTATCATTCTGTAAAATATATGGCATATCATTATCACGTATCTAAATACCCATTTGCTTCAAAATAGGCTTAAGCTTGTCAGAAATTAAAGTTGTATTGGATTAAATCCTAAACGTATAGAGACGTTTTAGGTCGATGAGAATGGAAATGACCACTGAAAATTTAAATAGATATCCGCTGTATATTCACTATGCAGGCAATGCTTTGCTTGAACTCCCTTTACTCAATAAAGGCTCAGCTTTTACTGAAAATGAGCGCACTTCTTTTAACTTACATGGTTTGATTCCGCATGTTATTGAAAGTATTGAAGAGCAAAGTCAGCGTTCATATCAGCAATATTGCTCATTTAATGAAGCGATCAATAAGCATATTTATTTGCGTAATATTCAAGACACCAATGAAACATTGTTTTATCACCTCATTGAAAATCATCTCAGTGAAATGATGCCCATTATTTACACGCCAACGGTGGGTGAGGCTTGTCAGCGTTTCTCAGATATTTATCGCCGTCATCGTGGTGTCTTTATTTCTTATCCTGACCGTAAACACATTGATGAGATTATTCATAACGTCAATCGTAAAAACGTCAAAGTGATTGTAATCACTGACGGTGAGCGTATTTTAGGTTTGGGAGATCAAGGTATTGGTGGTATGGGTATCCCGATTGGGAAACTATCACTTTATACTGCCTGTGGTGGTATTAGCCCTGCATATACACTACCAATCACACTTGATGTGGGTACAAATAATCCACATTTGCTGAATGATCCAATTTATATGGGTTGGTCTCAGCCTCGTATTAGTGGTGATGAATATTATGCATTTGTTGATGAGGTCATTCAGGCTGTCAAACGCCGTTGGCCAAAAGCTTTAATTCAGTTTGAAGATTTTGCACAGAAAAATGCGATGCCTTTATTGCAAAAATATCGTGATAAAATTTGTTGTTTTAATGATGATATTCAAGGTACAGCAGCCGTTTCTGTTGGTACGTTGATTGCAGCAAGTCGAGCAGCAGGCAAGCAACTCAAAGATCAAGTGATTGCCTTTTTGGGTGCTGGGTCGGCAGGTTGTGGTATTGCAGAGCAGATTATTGCGCAAATGGTGGCAGAAGGTTTAACCGATGCACAGGCACGCTCACAAGTGTATATGGTTGATCGCTTTGGTTTACTCACTGAAAATCAGCCAAATTTACTCGATTTCCAAAGTCGTCTTGTGCAGAAACTCAGTGTAGTTGATGGTTGGGCAAGTGCAGATAATATTATTTCATTGCTTGATGTAGTGAAAAATGCCAAACCAACTGTGTTAATTGGCGTGTCGGGTCAGCCAGGTTTGTTTACTGAAGAAATTATTAAGACCATGGCTGCGCATTGTGTAAATCTAATCGTTTTACCGTTATCTAATCCAACTTCACAAGTCGAAGCTGTACCTGCAGATATTATTCAATGGACGGAAGGTCGTGCGCTCATTGCAACAGGTAGTCCATTCTTGCCTGTAACTTATCAGGGTCAAACCTACAATATTTCACAGTGTAATAATTCATATATTTTCCCAGGTATTGGCTTGGGCGTAGTCGCAGTAGGTGCGACTCGTGTAACCGATAGAATGTTGATGGTTTCAAGTACTGCATTGGCAGATTGTTCGCCAAAATTGACTGATCCATCTGCGGACTTATTACCAGATTTAAATGAGTTACAAGCTGTTTCTCGTATTATTGCCTTGAAAGTTGCAAAAGCGGCAATTGAAGATGGTGTTGCTCCGCAAATCAGCGATGAGCAAATTCAGGAAAGTATTGAACAGAATTTCTGGAAACCTGAATATCGTAGTTATCGTCGTGTGCCGTTCTAAAGCAGGATCAGGTATCTTTTCAATGTTCATTTGAATGTTGTTTTAAAAGCAGTATCGGCAGGTACTGCTTTTTTATTTTGAATTTTAAACATACTATAAAAATGATTTGAAAATAAGGGGGGGAAGGTTAATGTTAAAAACAGTCAGTATCGTGTTAATGGTGGCAATGGGTTTGGTGGCTTGTGATGGGTCTGAGCAAAAACAATCAAATGAACAAAAAGTGAATGTTAGCGAAACAGCATCTCGAACTGAACAGCCAAAGCCAATCGGTACTTCTAAAACCTTGTGCGATACAGTGAATGTTGAGCAATGGTCAGGTTTTGATGAGGCAGAAGAAGACCCAAAGTGCCAAGTGATTCAGGCTTATCAGTTATCATCGTATCATTGTGATATTTCAAAAAATGCTTTTGGCTTTGAGCAGGATGCAGCATTCATCGAAAGTGGTGAGCATCGTATTTTTGCATATTCAAATGATGAAATTTGCCGTAAAGCCTTGGATGTTCGTAATTCAAATGCGCCTTGATCAAGAGCATTGATATATGTGAAAAATAAAAAACTCCCTGTGACGATAGTGTGACAGGGAGAAATATTATAAATTTTTTTATTCTTCACCGAGAATTTCGGTCAGTAAATCTTCGCTTGGAGCAAAATAATAGGCACCATCAACGGCTGTAGTGAAGTGCAACAAACGATCATGGACTCCGTCACCTGTTGTACCAAACATATGTTTTAGCATGTCATCTATAATACTGAGATTTCTGGTATATGCGATAAAGAATAGTCCTTTATCACCTTGACCATCACCATAGGGTAAAGAATGGCGTAAAATTTCTTGCTCCTCACCTTTTTCATCTTCAATAACAACACGGGCAATGTGCGCATTTTCAGGTTTGACATCGTCGTCCATTTCAATGCTTTCAAGTTTAGAACGACCAATCACATGCTCTTGGGCATCTACTTTTAAACGTTTCCATTTGTCTAAAGCATGAACATAGCGTTGTGCAAAAACAAACGAACCATCTGCAAAAATACCTGCATCCTCACCTAAAAGTGTAGTTTCAGCACGATCATCATGGAATTGTGGGTTTTCAGTACCATCAATGAAACCTGTTAAATCACGTCCATCAAGATAACGGAAGCAAACACGTTCATCTAAAACGTCGACTTGATCTTGAATTCCTTCAAAAAAAGCTTGGCTGAGTGCAAAACATAAATCTACACGTGCAGAAGCAATATGAATGATGACATCGGCAGGTACGACGGGCATATTAAATGCACCATATACAGGGTCAAGTTGCTTGAAGCCTGTTGGTGTCTGTTCGTGAAGTTGTGCCCAAAGTGTGGGACCAAAAGCAACTGCTGTTTTTACTTCTGCGCTCGGGTGTTGTCCAATGAGGCGGTCACGTGTAGAAAATAGAGTATTCAGTTGTTGTTTAAGGTCTTCAATCGACAAATTTTTTAAATTTAAAACAATAAAGCGTGCATGGTTTGAAGGTAAGGGTAAAATGACAGATTGTGCGGTCATATAAAATGAGTCCTTGAATTTATGAGCAATATTTTTAATCTATTGTGCATGATATAGGAGAAGTTAGACAGTTTTTGTGGATGGTTTTTTAAATCAAATTCATCGAAAAATACGACAATAAAGGCATATAATTGCTTGTTTCGTATTCTCCTGAAAAATAATTATGTTGTTTCAAATTTGGCTTGCATATATGGCTGCATGTTGGGTGATTAGTGTATCACCCGGTGCGGGGGCAATTGCTTCAATGTCGAGTGGTTTAAATTATGGTTTCCGTCGTGGGTATTGGAATGTCATTGGGCTGCAAATCGCACTTTTGGTTCAGATTTGTATTGTGGCAGCCGGGGTAGGGGTTTTATTTGCGACAACACCATGGGCTTTTTTAGTGGTGAAATGGTTTGGGATCTTGTACTTATTGTATCTTGCTTACTTACAATGGACAGCACCAGCACAATCTATTGATATTCAATCGGAAAAAAAATTAAAGTCGATTCCTAAAATCATTTTGCATGGTTTTATTGTCAATATTAGTAATCCGAAGGCGATAGTTTTTCTATTGGCAGTTTTGCCCCAATTCTTAGATTTATCGAAACCACAGTGGATTCAGTATGTGATTATGGCTGTAACAATGGTTACGATTGATATGATTGTCATGGCGGGTTATACAGGTTTAGCGGCGAAAGTTTTACGCTTATTGAAATCGCAAAAACAGCAAAAAATTATGAATCGGACTTTTGCTGTGCTATTTAGTTGTGCGGCAGGTTTATTGAGTCTGGTACATCAGTAAACCTTATAGGTTTTTGAGTGTTGATTTGAGTGCTTTTATAATTAGTGTTGTCATTAAAATGTCGGCATACTTTGAATGTCAGGAAGATTAACAATTATAGATTTAACGGATGAAGCTGATCCTCTAAGTCCAAAATATAGGGTCTGCCTTTTATACTGGAACGTGTATTTTAGTTTGTTTAACATGACGTTAAACGTTGACCAAATCGCTGAACCTAAATATCTGTAAGCTTTTGAATATCAATATACCTTGTTCTTAAATTATAAATAAAACATGAAAATATTCTGATTTAAAAACAGGACATTAAAGGATCATTTTTTGTTTTATGGAAGAGACCTATTGGCTTTTTTGACGAGATTGAAATTTGGGAAAAATGCATGCTCGATTCGTATTTGATGAATCCAAGCATGTCGTCCTTCACTTCTAAGATTAATCGTTTTAAGCCATTTTTTTAAATTTTTGAATAATAAAAATAATGGCAAACAATAATGACATGGTTAAAACAATCGTTAAGCCTGTAGAAGTATCTAAGCCCGCACTTGACCATAAGCCGACAGTAATACCGAACTGAGCAATAATGAACGCACCAATCATCATTTGTTTAGGTGAATGTGAAAGTAAACGTGCGGCTAGGGCAGGAATGACTAATAATGCACCCATCAATAATGAACCGACTGCACGTAAAGCAAGTACCGTAAATAAAGCCAAGAGCATCATAAAAACAAGGCGTTGCCATTTGGCATTCACACCTTCACTGACCGCAATATCGGGATCAATTGCAATTTGAATCTGTGCTTGCCAATTTTTATATAAAATCGCGAGTGCAACAACAATAACTGTAGCAAACATAGGTAAATCAGACCACTCAATGGTGAGTAAGTCACCAAATAAATAGCTGAGCAATTCAGGACGTAAGGCAGGTAAATGTTGAATCAGCAGTAAACCTGAGCAAAGTAGCGTTGCTGAACAGAGAGCAAGTAATGCATCGTTGGGTAAACGAGGATCATGTAACACCCACAAAACGGCAACAAGTAAAACAGCCGTGAATGTTACGCCAATCCATAACGGTAGACTTAGAACTGCAGCCAGAGCCACACCGAGCAATGTGCCGTGTGCCATGGTATCTGCAAAAAAAGACATTCTACGCCATAACATTAAACAGCCGAGAGGGGCAGTTAAAAACACCAATAACGTGCCCATAATCCATGCAGGTAATAGCAGTTGTAACCATTCCATCATGGATTAAGCTTCCGGTTCTGGGTGAATGTGAGGACGAGGGTCATGCAGACAAGGTGTTGCGGTATCGCCATGTGCACAATGATTGTGATGATGTTGATAAAATGCCCGATTTGTACCAAAAAGTGCTTGGTACTCGGGATGTTGTTGAATACTATCAGGTAGACCACTACAACAAATATGCTTGTTCAAGCACACGACACGTTGCGTACCTTGCATGACCCATTGTAAGTCGTGGGAAACAATTAAAACAGAGCAATTGTAACGTTCAGGCAGACTACGTACATAATCATAAAGCTCAGCTTCAGATTGAATGTCTAAGCCTTGCATTGGCTCATCAAGTACTAGAATGTGAGGTTGGCGAAGTAACGCACGAGCCAATAAAACCCGTTGGCGCTCACCGCCTGACAGTTGCTGAACTTTCGATTCAAGTAGCTTTGCAATACCCGTATCTTGTACGATTTCAGCTTTAATCACAGAATCACATTTCTCAAGATTGAGTAAATCTTTTACTCGTAACGGCAAGCTATGAGATGGATTAAATTTTTGTGGCACATAAGCCAGCTTCAGTGATTTTTTATTTTGAATTTGACCTGAAGAGGGCTTGGTAATACCCAAAATTACTTTAATCAGCGTAGATTTACCTGCACCGTTTGGACCAATCAGCGTGACAATTTCATTTTCATGAATTGAAAAATCAACATTTTTTAAGATGTCACGTTCGTCAATGCGGACATTGATCTGATTCAACTGAACCAGAGGTGGCGTTAAGCCTTGTTCGAGCATTGCTGACAAATTCCAGAAATTTCAATAATACTGTGGTGTGCTTTAAATTGATCAGATGCTGCCAAATGATCTAACTCTTGAATCAATCCTTTTGCAGATGCCTCTTTTACAATATGACATTGGCTACAAATTAAAAATGCAGCCTGATGCCCTGCACGGGGGTGGCAACACGGAATATATGAATTAATGGAGGTTAGACGGTGGATCAGACCCTTTTCAAGTAAGAAGTCCAAAGTACGATAGACTGTCGGTGGGGCAGCAGGGCGGTCAGATGTACCTTTGAGTTTAGCAAGTAAATCATAAGCGCCGACAGGACCTGATGCATTTAAAATGAGCTCGAGTACTTCTTTACGTAATGGAGTAAGACGAGCGCCTGTTGCTGTACACAAGGTTTCTGCTTCATCTAGGCGAGCTTCAATATTATGATGATCATGAACGCCGTGCAAAGTATCATGATGTTCGTGTGAACATAAGCTCATAACAGACCCTCTGGATTTCTTTTAAATGAAGAGACAATCGAATATCTTAACATGAAGCCATAACTTCTTACGAATGGCATAGGTATTTTTTCATATTTGTTATATTATAACATGAAAATATTTTGGTAATTTCTCGTCATGAAACGCGTGTTGGCTTTTCTGCTGTGTGCTGTTCTAAGTGGTATGGCATGGGCTCAATCTCCTTTGGTTATTTCTACTCATCCTATTTATTTGATTGCCAAGAAAATTACACAAGGTGTGGAAACACCAGAGTTGTTATTGGGAAATCAGTCAGGACATGATGTACAACTTACACCAGCACACCGTAAAGCCATTCAAGAAGCAGGCTTGGTGATTTGGTTGGGGCAAGCACATGAAGCTCCACTCGAAAAAGTGCTCGGTGAAAGTAATAAAGCGATTGCAATCCTCGATTCAGGCATCATTCAAGCATTGCCTTTACGTAGCACTCGTGGTGTGGCAATTAAAAATACCATTGATACTCATGTTTGGCTTGATCCAAACAATGCTGTTCGTATTGGTTTTTTTATTGCAGCATTACGTTCACAGCAATATCCTGAACATAAAGCAATGTATTGGAATAATGCCAAAAGTTTTGCCCGTGAAATGATTTTAGCATCACAGAAATTTACTACATCAGGTAATCCCAAACCGTATTGGGCATTTCATGATGCATACCAATATTTAGAGCGCCCATTAAACTTAAAGTTTGCAGGTGCTTTAACAGATGATCCGCATGTTGCTGCTACTGTTGCGCAGATTAAATATTTAAATGACACACGCCCAGTTACAAAAATGTGTCTGCTTGCAGAAGGTAGTGCAACCCCTGCGCAATACAGTAAATTAGGCAATATTGCTTTTCAGGCTGTAGATGAAACTTTAGCAAAATATCAAGATTTTGTGGTTGCATGGCAAAGTTTGGCAAAAGAAACACAAGCCTGTATATATAGTGCACGGAAATGATGCAAAAAATAAGCATCAATTGTACAGATCGAAAGCAATGTCGCGTTTAAAAAAACACGACTAAGATCGGGAAAAGATTGCATGTTCAGGGGTGTAACCCTATAATGCCTGCGATTAAAAACGATCATCAGCTAAACTTGTCAAGCATTTATGCTGTGAGTGAGTAAAAAATGAGCCGAGCCAATCGCATGATTGACCGACGATTAGCGAAAGCTTTGGTCCTTTTACAAGCACTAATGATTCCTGTTTCAGCCTTGATTGCTTGGGTAATCAAAGATACTACAGCCGCACTCAGTGCAGCTTTAGGGGCTTTGGTCTGTTGGCTTGCCTGCAGTTACTTTTCATGGCAATCATTTCGGGCTGCGGGAGCACGTGCATCCAAACAGGTTCTGATGAACATGTATCAGGGCATGATGGGCAAATTTGCAATAGTGATCGTTGGTTTCATTTTGATTTTAAGCAATGTTAAGCCGTTGTCAGCGGTTGCATTGTTTTGTGGTTTCATTCTTGTTCAGTGTATGTCGTGGTTTGCGCCTTTATTGGCTGCACGATTACAAAAATAGGCGTAGAAACAACAAAAAATGAAGTTTTTTTAGAACTTTAACGAGATATCAAGCAGCACGCGATGTTCGTTAAAGTTCTAATTTAGTATTTGACATTAACCAGGTGTGATTTATGGCTGCTGAAGAACATACCCTTACCTCGTCTGAGTATATTCAGCATCACTTGACCAACATGACTTATGGCAAAATGCCAGACGGTACGTGGAAGTTGGCTGAGACTGCTGCTGAAGCTAAAGATATGGGGTTCACTGCTATTCACTTGGATTCGATGGGTTGGTCAATCGGTCTTGGTCTGATTTTCTGTTTGTTATTTTGGATGGTAGCGAAAGCTGCAAATGCTGGTATCCCTGGCAAATTCCAATCTGCAATTGAGATGATTATCGAGTTTGTTGACTCAAGCGTTCGCGATACATTCCATGGCAAATCACGCTTAATTGCACCACTAGCATTAACCATTTTCGTGTGGATTTTCCTCATGAACTTAATGGACTTAATCCCAGTTGACTTTATCCCGTATACAGCTCAATTGATCGGTGCACACGTATTTGGTATGGATCCTCATCACGTTTACTTTAAAATTGTTCCAACTACTGACCCTAACGTAACTTTGGGTATGGCATTGTCAGTATTTGCATTAACTATTTTCTATAGTATTCGTGAAAAAGGACTTGTAGGCTTTGGTGCAGAATTTGCACTTAACCCATTTAACCCAAGTAACCCATTGCTAAAAGCTTTACTTATTCCTGTAAATATCTTACTTGAACTTGTAACTTTTATTGCACGTCCAATTTCATTGGCACTTCGACTGTTCGGTAACATGTATGCAGGTGAGTTAATCTTCATCTTGATCGCGTTACTACCTTTCTGGGTACAATGGGCGTTGTCTGTGCCTTGGGCGATCTTCCATATTCTTATTATCACGTTACAAGCATTCATTTTCATGATGCTGACTATCGTGTACATGAGTATGGCTACCGAAAAGCATTAATGAATATGGCTCAGCTGCACTAAGGCGGTTGAGCTACAGTTTTTTTGTTTGATTTAAACTCAACCTCTGAGGATTTTTTCATGGATTTAGTAGTTGGCTTATCTGCTGTTGCAGCTGCCCTTTTAATCGCGTTTGGCGCATTAGGTACTGCAATTGGTTTTGGTCTTTTAGGTGGTCGCTTCCTTGAAGCTGTGGCTCGTCAACCAGAACTTGCTCCACAACTTCAAACTCGTATGTTCTTAATCGCGGGTCTTCTTGATGCTGTGCCTATGATCGGTGTTGGTATTGGCTTGTTCATTATCTTCGCAAATCCGTTCATCGGCTTATTGGGTTAATTCGCTACATTCCGAAATCAACTATTTGAGGAATAGCAATGAATATCAACCTCACATTGATTGGCCAAGCGATTGCATTTGCGATGTTTGTCGCATTCTGCATGAAGTTTGTATGGCCACCACTAATCAGTGCGATTAGTGAGCGTCAGCGTAAAATCGCTGATGGCTTAAATGCTGCTGAAAAAGCGAAAGCTGACCTTGCGGATGCGCAAGCTCAAGTGAAAGCTGAAATTGATGCAGCGAAAGCACAAGCAGCTCAGTTGATCGAGCAAGCGAACCGTCGCGGTGCGCAATTGGTAGAAGAAGCGCGTACTCAAGCATCTGCTGAAGGTGAGCGTATTCGTCAACAAGCGAAAGATGTTGTTGATCAAGATATCAATGCTGCTCGTGAAGAATTACGTCAACAAGTTGCTGCTCTTGCAGTTGCCGGCGCAGAAAAAATTCTGAACCAGCAAGTTGACGCAGAAGCTCATAATGCCATGCTGAATCAGCTGGCAGCTAAACTTTAAGCGAGGCGAATATGGCTGAATTCTTGACGTTGGCACGACCATACGCTAAAGCAGCATTTGCTTATGCTACTGAACAGAATGCAACTGACACTTGGTCAACTGTATTACAACTGCTCAGTGCTGCGGTGCAAGATGAAGCATTTTCCGCTTATTTAAGTCGCCCAGAGTTGACTCCTGCTCAGCAGGTCGAACTTTTTGCGAAAGTTTTAGGTGAACAACAAACTGCATCAGTGTCAAACTTTTTGACACTTCTTGCAGAGAATGGCCGTGTGGCTTTGTTACCTGAAATTGAAGCAGAATACGAACAACTTAAAGCACAGAACAACAACACTGTAGATGTCATTATTGAATCTGCATTTCCACTTGATGCTGTTCAAGAACAGAAACTGGTACATGCGCTCGAAAAGCGTTTTAACAGTGCTGTGAAAGCAACGGTAGAAGTGAATAAGGCATTAATTGCCGGTGTAGTTATTCGTGCTGGCGACCAAGTGATAGATGATTCTGCGCTTAGCAAGCTTGAAAAAATGCGAACACGTCTTCTTGCATAATGATTGATAAATCAAAATTGCATAAAAGAAGACTGAACATTAAAACGATTGAGGTATAGCGCAATGCAACAACTGAATCCATCCGAGATCAGTGCGCTCATTAAACAGCGTATCGGCGATCTGGACACCAGCGCGACCGCTAAGAACGAAGGGACCATTGTTATGGTTTCCGACGGTATTGTGCGTATTCACGGCCTAGCTGATGCTATGTACGGTGAAATGATCGAATTCGACGGCGGCCTATACGGTATGGCACTGAACCTAGAACAGGATTCAGTGGGCGTCGTTGTTTTAGGTAACTACTTAAGCCTTCAAGAAGGCCAAAAAGCGCGTTGCACAGGTCGTGTATTAGAAGTTCCGGTTGGTCCAGAACTTTTAGGCCGTGTAGTAGATGCTTTGGGTAACCCGATTGATGGTAAAGGCCCGATCGATGCAAAATTAACTGATGCTGTTGAAAAAGTAGCACCAGGCGTAATTTGGCGTCAGTCGGTAGATGAGCCTGTACAAACTGGTTATAAATCAGTTGATACAATGATTCCAGTTGGCCGTGGCCAACGTGAATTAATCATCGGTGACCGTCAAACTGGTAAAACAGCAATGGCGATCGATGCGATCATCGCTCAGAAACACTCTGGTATTAAATGTGTATATGTAGCAATTGGTCAAAAACAATCGACTATCGCTACTGTTGTGCGCAAGCTAGAAGAAACTGGCGCTATGGCGTATACAACTGTTGTCGCAGCAGGTGCATCTGATCCAGCAGCAATGCTGTATTTAGCTCCGTACTCTGGTTGTACAATGGGTGAATACTACCGTGACCGCGGTGAAGATGCGTTAATTATTTATGATGATTTGTCTAAGCAAGCAGTTGCTTACCGTCAAATTTCATTGTTATTACGTCGTCCACCAGGTCGTGAAGCGTATCCAGGTGACGTATTCTATCTTCACTCGCGTCTTCTTGAACGTGCTTCGCGCGTATCTGCTGACTACGTTGAGAAATTTACTAACGGTGAAGTTAAAGGCCAAACTGGTTCATTAACTGCATTGCCGATTATTGAAACTCAAGCGGGTGACGTATCTGCATTCGTACCAACAAACGTAATTTCGATTACTGATGGTCAGATCTTCCTTGAAACTTCATTGTTCAATGCGGGTATCCGTCCAGCTGTAAACGCAGGTATTTCTGTATCGCGTGTTGGTGGTTCTGCTCAGACGAAGATCATCAAAAAATTGTCTGGTGGTATCCGTACTGCTTTGGCGCAATATCGTGAATTGGCAGCATTTGCTCAGTTCGCTTCTGACCTTGATGAAGCAACACGTAAGCAACTTGAACATGGTCAACGTGTAACTGAATTAATGAAGCAAAAACAATATGCTCCATATTCAATTGCTGACCAAGCTGTTTCAGTTTATGCATCTAACGAAGGTTATATGACTGACGTTGAAGTGAAGAAAATCGTAGACTTTGATGCTGCGTTAATTTCTTACTTCCGCGCCGAACATGCGCCGTTAATGCAAAAAATTGACGAGACTGGTGCTTACGATAAAGAAATCGAAGCAGCATTCAAAGCAGGTATTGAGAAGTTCAAAGCGACTCAAACTTACTAAGTTTCAACCAGTTGAAATTTAGTGATGGTTTGGTTCACGGAATCAACCTTCGGAGGCTCGAAAGGGCCTTTGAATACTAGGTTTAGCGTATGGCAAATTTAAAAGAAATTCGCGCCAAAGTAGCTAGTATCAAAAGCACGCAAAAGATTACTCGAGCGATGCAGATGGTAGCAGCTTCTAAGATGCGTCGTGCGCAAGAGCGCATGGCTCAAGGCCGTCCGTATGCCGAAAATATGCACCGTGTAATTGCTCATTTGGTACAAGCGAACCCTGAATACAAACACCGTTATATGGTTGAACGCCCTGTTAAACGCGTTGGCTATATCATTGTTTCTTCAGATCGTGGCCTTGCTGGCGGTTTGAACATTAACTTGTTCAAGAAAGTGGTTAAACACGTTCAACAGCAACAAGAGCAGTCAATTGAAGTTCAATTTGCTTTGATTGGTCAAAAAGCGGTTTCGTTTTTTAAAAACTACGGCGGTAAAGTACTAGGTGCGACTACGAATGTAGGCGATACACCAAGTCTTGAACAGTTGTCTGGCTCAGTACAAGTAATGTTGGATGCATTTGATAAAGGCGAGTTAGATCGTATTTATCTTGTATCTAATGGCTTCGTCAATGCAATGACTCAAAACCAAAAAGTAGAACAACTTGTTCCTTTGGCTGCGGCTGAAACGGAAGAAGGTCTAAACCGTCAATATGGTTGGGACTACTTGTATGAACCAGAAGCTGAAGAGCTATTAAATGGTTTATTGGTTCGTTATATCGAGTCAGTGGTGTATCAAGGTGTGATTGAAAATATTGCATGTGAACAATCTGCACGTATGGTGGCAATGAAAGCTGCAACCGATAACGCAGGCGACATCATCAAGAGCTTACAACTTATTTATAACAAGCTGCGTCAAGCCGCGATTACTCAGGAAATTTCTGAGATCGTTGGTGGTGCCGCTGCCGTTTAACATTATTTTGAATTGAGGAGACAGCAATGAATAGCGGTCGTATCATTCAGATCATCGGCGCGGTTATCGACGTCGAGTTTGAACGCAACAGCGTTCCTAAGATCTATGACGCTCTCCATGTTGATGGTACTGAAACTACTTTAGAAGTTCAGCAACAACTTGGTGATGGCGTAGTTCGTACTATTGCAATGGGTTCTACTGAAGGCCTTAAGCGTGGTTTGAACGCAACGAATACTGGCGCTCCAATCTCTGTACCTGTAGGTACAGCGACTCTTGGTCGTATCATGGACGTTCTTGGTCGCCCGATCGATGAAGCTGGTCCTGTTGCAACCGAAGCGCGTTTGCCAATTCACCGTCAAGCACCTTCTTATGCTGAACAAGCTGCTTCTACTGACCTTTTAGAAACTGGTATTAAAGTCATTGACTTACTTTGCCCGTTTGCTAAAGGTGGTAAAGTTGGTCTGTTCGGTGGTGCCGGTGTTGGTAAAACTGTAAACATGATGGAGTTGATCAACAACATCGCTAAAGCTCACTCAGGTTTATCTGTGTTTGCTGGTGTTGGTGAGCGTACTCGTGAAGGTAATGACTTCTATCACGAAATGAAAGACTCTAACGTTCTAGACAAAGTAGCAATGGTCTACGGTCAGATGAATGAGCCACCAGGCAACCGTTTACGCGTAGCGTTGACTGGTTTGACTATGGCTGAGTATTTCCGTGACGAGAAAGACGAAAACGGCAAAGGTCGTGATGTATTATTGTTCGTAGATAATATCTATCGTTATACACTAGCGGGTACTGAAGTATCAGCACTTCTAGGTCGTATGCCATCTGCAGTAGGTTATCAGCCTACACTTGCAGAAGAGATGGGTGTTCTTCAAGAACGTATTACATCGACTAAGTCTGGTTCTATTACGTCAATTCAAGCGGTATACGTACCTGCCGATGACTTAACAGATCCATCGCCTGCAACTACATTTGCTCACTTAGATGCAACTGTAGTATTGAGCCGTGACATCGCATCTTCTGGTATTTATCCAGCGATCGATCCACTTGACTCTACTTCACGCCAATTAGATCCTTTAGTTGTTGGTACTGAGCATTACGAAATTGCTCGTTCAGTTCAAAACGTTCTTCAACGTTATAAAGAATTGAAAGACATTATCGCAATTCTTGGTATGGATGAGCTTGCAGAAGAAGACAAATTGACTGTTTACCGTGCGCGTAAAATTCAACGTTTCTTCTCTCAGCCATTCCACGTAGCTGAAGTGTTTACTGGTGCTCCTGGTAAACTTGTACCGCTTAAAGAAACGATTCGTGGCTTTAAAGGTCTGTTAGCTGGTGAATTCGACCACATTCCAGAACAAGCGTTCTATATGGTTGGTGGTATTGACGAAGTGATCGCTAAAGCCGAGAAGCTTTAATTAGCAACTCTATTTTAGGAGATTCACATGTCGACTATGCAATGTGACGTTGTAAGTGTTAAAGAGTCTTTGTACTCTGGCGCTGTGACTATGCTAATTGCAAAAGGTGCTGGCGGTGAACTGGGTATTATGCCTGGTCATGCTCCGTTGGTAACTTTGCTTAAGCCGGGCGCGATTCGCGTTCTGCTTGAAAATGGTACAGAAGAGTTAATCTATGTATCTGGTGGTGTTTTAGAAGTTCAACCGCATGTTGTTACGATTCTTGCAGATACTGCAGTTCGTGCCGATAACTTAGATGAAGCTGCAATTTTAGAAGCACGTAAAAATGCTGAAACTTTGCTTGCAAATCAAAAGAGCGATTTGGACTCGGCTGCTGCTTTGGCTGCTCTTGCAGAAACTGCTGCTCAGTTGGATACCATCCGCAAAATCAAGAACCGTGCTCAATAAGACACAGTTCGAGATTGAAGAACCGTCCGAAAGGGCGGTTTTTTTATGCTATAAATAAGATTAAATATGAACAATATAAGGTCTTTTGATGTAAAAGAATAATTGATTCTGTCCAAGGTTCTAAAAAAATGAGAAATTAGAGCAAGTTGAGAATTTTGAAAAATGCTTATGTTTAATTTGTAACGTTGCCATAAAGCATGAAGTTTTTATAAATATTAGAAATCATATAATTTATGAAGATGAGTGTCTTAGACTTTATGAGTGTGAGCAAATAATAAATTGCCTTTATTAACTGAATTCGGTTTAAGCACTCTTTTTAGAGAAATTAATTAAGTATTTTGGGAAATCTGATGATTTAGGGGGTATTTTAAATCAATTTGAGAGTGGTGGATTTATCTTTACAAAACAAAGAGAATTGTTGGGTAATATTCGTTATTTAGGTAATTATGCAACTCGTCGAGCAGACTTTAAATCTAGTAAAGAGCTAATTTCATATCTTAAGGTTTTAGAAAATTTAATTCATCAGCTTTTTTGTATATTACAAATTGGAGAATGAGGTATCAAAAAGAGTAGTGAATAGCGTTAAGTTGAAATCATCTCCAAGACACTTTAAAACCATACATAAAAGAAAGCCAAAGAAAAACTGTAATTTTCTAAATTTAGGCACATGAAAGCTCTATATATCTACTGATTTAATTTAAAGATAGACCACCTAAAGTTGCATGTATTAAATTGTGTACTTAGCATAATCTAAATAATAAAAAAGGATTTCAAAAAATTATGCACCTAATCGAACAGCAACCACACTTTTGGGAACTCTACCAAGATGATTCCAATTACTATCTCAGCATTGCAATAGATATGAGTTCAGTTGTCTCTTGTTGGGATATTAAACTTACTGAAAATGAAATTAAAAGATTCCAATCACAAGGTAGAGTGGCTATTGAAGAAATAGCAGGTTTAATTGTGAGGGAAACTTATCGTGGGGATTTCTCCACTTTAGAATCAAGAAAAGTATCAGCAGACATTGAACAACAAATTCAAATGACTTTTACAGCGTGGCGCTCTACTCAATAACTATTGATTACTTTTAGTCATTTATGGGTAGGATCGAAAATCCATCGTTTTCAATTAGTTTAACTTTAAACAGTGCATTAAACCCTTCTGAAGATGTCGGCTTTTGCAGTTTGTAGAAAGTGGCTTTCACACCTTGTTCAGGAATATTGGCTTTGCCTTCACGTTGTGTATTGCGGTGTAAAGTACTTTCTAAATCGGTTTCAAAATAAAAAGAAACTACATCAAAGTCAGCATCTTTTGCCCGTTGAATATAACGCTCACGGTCATAAATCGTCATATTGGTATTATCAATTACCATTTTGGTTTTAGATCGTAATGCCGCCTCAAACAAAATATTTTCACGATGCCTAGTTTTCAACATATCGAGGTTGATGCGCAGATGTGTATCATAAAAATAATGTTTATAAAATGTTGACTTACCCGATGCTTGAACACCTGTAAAAATAATCAGTTGCATAGATGGCTACAAAAATATGCTAAATTGTGTGGTAAATCATGCAAGATAGACCTATGAGAATCAAGCTTAAGTTTAAAAATTAAAATGAAAAAAGTGTTATTAGAGAAGGCCTTATTGTATTTTTGTATTGTAAGTACTTTGAGCGCCTGTCAGCATCAATTTGAACTAACCAAGACTCAGCCAACTGAAGCGGCTTTGGTGGCAAATTCAATTCAAAATGGCATGCAAGCAGAATTAGAAATTAACTATTTACAAGCCTACAAAAATTTAAAATTAGCCTATAGCCAATGTATTGCATTTACATCAAAGCAAGATTTTGTTTTTACAGATAGTAAATTGGAAGAACACTTTGAAATGGGGACGATTTTCGCTCGAAGTAAAGGCGGTGCTTATTTATCTAAAGTTTTGTTAGAAAGTATTGAGCCTCATAAAACTCATTTAACATTATTTGTACCAAAGGATTACCCTTATGCAAGTTCACGGTTTCGTCAGGAAATCAAACGGGCAAAAGGGCAGGATACTCAATGTAATATTAAAATAGAGTAACTTTATTCCTTTGTGGAATTAGCATCAGCAGTTGGAATGAGCATAGCCGCAAGTTTAAGCATTTCAGTTTGAATATTGCCAACTTGTTGTTCAAACTGTTTAATGTTGATTTTACTCACATCAATATTGCCATTGAGTAATGCTGAATTGAGTAACTCTTTATTGCTTTGTAAAACATGTTGACGAATATCATCAATTTCCTGACTTTTTAAATCTAGGGAAATGAGGGCTGTATTGAAGCCTTGTAGTTCTTGGCTTAATGTTTTTACTGTATTTTGCAATTCATTTTGGTCTTTGGATTCAATCGCATTTTGTAGATCTGCTTGTGCTTGGGTCAATTTTTCAACATAGCCACCTGCTTTAAATTGAACATCAGCTACATCGCGAGCGATATAGAACATATTGCCACTTTTAAGTTCAGATTGAGTTTGTGTTGTATCTGCCTGATTTTCATGGTCACTATGAGCCTGCTCTGATGACGCTTTAGCATTTGAGTTCTGAGAGTTTGATTGTTCAGGTGATGGCTCACATCCCAATAACAAAATACCTGAGGTAAAAATGACGAAAGGGAGGAGTGCCCCTTGGACGAGCTTTTTCATTGCATGCATCTGAATTTCTTTAAAATACTTTGACTATTGGTTTTGAACTATAAAGTGGAAATGTGAATAAAAATTGGATTGTTGCAAAGTCATAACAATAAGTCATATCAATACATAAAAAGGAACGCTATTCGTTCCTTTTTACCGTGTATTTGAATCATTCTAAATTGGGTCAAGCAATAACTTATTTAGCAAGTTCAGTCTGCAAAACTTCGAGTAAGCGTGGATCATCGGCTGTAATGTCTGGTGCAAAACGCGCAACAACTTCACCTTGTTTATTTACAACAAATTTTTCAAAGTTCCATAGCACTTCAGGTTTTGGATTTGGTGTTAAACCATAATCAACAAGATCTTTCCACCATGGACCTTCACCTAAACGTTCAGGAATAGCGTGAATGAGTGTGTCATACAATGGGTGTTTGTCATCGCCTGCCACAGAAATTTTGGCAAATAATGGAAACTCGACATTGTAAGTCAAAGAACAGAACTTCTGAATTTCTTCATCTGTGCCTGGTTCTTGTGCAAGAAAATTATTTGCAGGAAAACCAAGAATTTCTAAACCTTGATCTTTCTTTTCAGAATACAGTTTTTCAAGTCCTTCATATTGTGGAGTTAAACCACATTTTGAAGCAACATTAACAATTAAAAGAACTTTGCCTTCATATTGATTAAGTGTGGTGTCTGTACCTTGTATGGTTTTGACTGGAATATCGTATACAGATGCCATGCTGAAATCCTTGCTATGTTTATCTAGTTTGAGTGTATGTTTTAACGATAATTCAGCGTCTAGACAAGTTTTTCTCAACTTAAATGCAAATTTAATTTTTAGTAGATCAATCAAGTGTGAGTGAGATCAAAAAAGCAGATCAAATGATCTGCTTTTACAGTAAAAACAAATAATTATAGATTTAGATCATGATTATTTTACAGCTTGTAGAGCTTGCATTTCAGCGAGTACAGTTTTTTGAAGTTCCATTGCTTGAGTTTGTAATTGTTGAAGTTTTGCTGTATCTGGTGGCATTTTAATACTTTCTTCTGAAAGCGAAAGGCTCAGAGTATTTGCTTCTTTCATTTTGTCACGTAGAGAAGCACCTTCACTACTTTTTAATGCCAAACCATCTAAATCATTATTGAAATTGGTAACGTAGGTTTTTAAATTATCAACAATACCTCAAATTGCCGATTTATCGCCTTTTTGAGCTGCTTTCATCATGTCTTGCTGAAATGTTAAAGCTTCTTGTGCACGCGTACTAGAAAGGGTTTGGATGGTAACAAAATCACTTTTCATATCTGCACTATTTGCTGTACTGAGTGTTGCAGCAGGAGCAGATGTTGTGGTTGCTGGTGTATTGCTTGAGCTTGAAGTGTTTTCGTTAGATTTTTTGTCACATGCAGTTAAAATTAATGCTGCTGTACAGAGTGAAACGAGTAATGATTTTTTCATTATAAGACCTTTATTATTGAGAATAAAAATTTAAATCCGAATACTTTATGGCATATATTGAAATATGCTTGCTACATATATAAGTTAAATTCTCATAATTAGACCTAAATTGACTATAGTTTTTTTGTATATAAGGTTATTAAAATAAGTTCATAGGTTGGAGTGCTGGTTAAAAAAAACAGAATAAAAAACATCCAATTTATCTTTTTAGATACGCTTATTGGTGTCGCATTTGGGCAGGAGTTTGACCTGTAAAGCGTTTAAAAAATTCAATAAAACTAGAGCTATGTTGATAACCAAGTTCTAAACCAATTTTTTTAATGGATACACCTTGTTGAATTTGTGAGATAGCGTAGATAATTTTAGAGCGATTACGCCATTCAGATAGACTCATTTGTAATTGTTGCTGACTCAGTCGCAATGCATGCCTTTCAGAAATTTGAACCTGATCTAAAATTTCTTGCAAACTTAAATGAAAATGCTGAGTTTCAGACAGGCGATCAAGAATGGGTTTTAAAATAGGATGATTACTCTGTGGAAGATAATGTTGATAATGGGTACTTTTTTGAATTTGTCGAAAGAGCAATTGTAAAAGTTGCTCATAATATTCGGGGTCGCTACATCTTTGTTTTTGTTGCTCTAAAATTTCAGTTATGGTCTGACGTAAAAAAGGGCGTACATTTAATGTTTGAGTGAGTTGAGCAAAAGACTGACACAGTTTCGGGTGAATTCGAATACAAATATAATGGGTTAAATGCTCATTCACCGCAGTACAACAATGTTCAGTCTGTGGTGGAATCCATAGACCATAATTGGGTGGTGATAGATAAATCTGGTCTGCGACATTGAGCTCCAAAGTACCATTTAAACTCAAATTAAAATCTCCCCATAAATTGCAATGTGGAGTCACAACATCATGTTTTTGATAAAAAAATTCATCAATTGAAATCAGTGTGGAAAACATATTTACATCCATTGATCTTCAGTACAATTAGCTTGCTTGGCACTATAATAATTGTCAACTGTACTTCAGCTTGATTGTTATTGTGCACGGTGTAGGAAGTAATTGATTAATCACATTCTCTCATGCTTTGATTTTAAAATATAAATGGGGCGGAAATGCCCTATATATGTCTGAAATACCATATTTTAATTTAATTGGACTTAATTGATAATGTTTCTCAGTAAATAGGTGAGCGTAATGGGCGTAACCTTGATTGTTTCAGTAGCAGAGAGATGAAAATGTTAAAGACTCAACAAAAAATGTGGTGGGCATTTGCGCTTCCTGTGCTTGCTGTATTTATTTGGTCAATGAATATTGCAGTTACACGCTATGTAGCAGACTACATTTCACCTGTGAGTATTAGTTTTTATCGTTGGTTGATTGCTTTTATTGTTTTGACCCCATTTATGGCAATAAAAGTATGGCAACAACGTCAATTAATTAAAGCTCATTTACATCAATTTGCTGTACTGAGTGCTTTTGGTATGGCGTTATATCAAGGTCTAGCGTATAGCGCATCGCATCATACTTCGGCGACCAATATGGGTATTATTAATGCCTTTATTCCTGTATTTACGCTCTTTGTATCATTCGTAATTTTAAAAGAAGTGCCTAATCGTTTTGCTGTAATGGGCAGTCTTTTGTCATTTACAGGTCTACTGTATGTCATGGGACAGGGGAGTTTCATCAGCTTATTGCAACTTGGGCAACATTGGGGCGATATTATGATGATCTTTGCTGTTTTTTTCTACGCATTTTATGGTGTTTTTTTGAAAAAATGGCAACTGAAGGTTCCCTTACTCATTAGCCTTTATGTTCAGATTGGATTTACCTTGATCTACCATTTACCCTTTGTCTTATGGAATGGTCTAGATTCGCTAAATGCAGAAAATGCCGCTAGTGTTTTTTATGCAGGTATTTTCCCTTCATTGATGGCACCTTTGCTGTGGATGATGGCAGTGCAATATATTGGTCCTAATCGAACGAGTATTTTTATGAATTTGATGCCTGTCTTTACTGCCATTATTGCGTATTTTTGGTTAAAAGAAGCGTGGACGGTTTATCATAGTATTGGCGGTGTAATTATTGTACTTGGCATTATATTGGCACAAAAAAAGCGCAAAGTTACGGTATAAATCTCAGTTATTTATATTATATAATTAGACAAAAGTGGAAAGTTACACCAATTTGATTAAAAAACAAACAAGTAAAACCTATTTTGGGGATCAAATGCATGATTTTATGAGCTTATAGTGATCTGAATAAATGTAAAAAAAATAAATTTAATAAACTATAAGAATAACTTAGTTTGAATACCTTTTTTGTATTTCACTTTTTTTCATTTATATCTCTAAACATAAGATAAATAAAATATTTGTATAAAAAAATCATTTATCGCATAATACTCGCATTGAAAATCACAGTTCTTCTAATAATTTATAAACTGATTTTCTCAATGAATTTTCAAGACCCTCTGGATGTGTTTTGCACATCCTTTTTCATGCTCAGTCACTTAGTTATGACTGAGCTTTTTTTTTGTCTATTCAATTATAATTAACAAAATGAATTAATATTTAAGAGATGTTTAAGCAATAAAATTACAGTTAAGCACGAATAATGTTTCCAGATTCAGCATCTAAAATTTTACTAGGTTCAGTGCCTAAGCCTAAGTCCCCATTTAAGTAATTGATTTCAAAGTTAAAGTATTGATTTGCATCTTGTAGTGAGCGTGCAGGTTCAAGCCCAGCAGGATTGGCACTAGTCGATACAATAAAGCCATTAAACGCATTACAGAGAGCAACACAGAGTGGATGTGTTGTGACACGGACAGCAACTTTAGGATGGTCACCTTTAATCCAAGTCGGAATATGCTCATCGGCAGGAAGTAACCATGTCGTAGCGCGATCGGTCAATGTACGATTTGTCCATGTCTCAATAATTTGTTCACGAATAGCAGGTTGTAAATTTTGTAACAGATGCTCAACTTGATTGATGTGGCTAGCAAGCAAAATCACTCCTTTTTCAATTGGTCGTTGTTTCAGGCGTAAAATTTCAAGGAAAGCGTGTTCATTAAATGGGTCGCAACCTAAGCCCCATACTGCTTCTGTCGGATAGGCAAGTACTTTGCCTTGAGTTAAATATTCGGCAGCTTCAGCAACTGAGGTTGTAATCATAGATCCGTACCTTGGCAAAGTTGAAAAGGTTATTGTGAACCTTAAAAACTTTTACGGCAACGTAAGTAAAGCCCAGATTGTTGAATACACAGTCCTAAAAGTTCTAGTTCCATGAGTGATGCAGTTAATTCGGCAATATTGATATTGAGTTTTTCTGAAAGAGAATCAATATCTTGTCCAGTCCAATCAAGTTGCTGATACAGTAAAAATAGATGTTGAGGAATGTCGTTAGAAGTACCAGTATTTATTGTTGGGCTTATGTCAGTACGTGAACTTTCATCATTTTTTTGTTGGTAATGCCATTGTGTAGGTAGGGCAACATCTTCAATCAATTGCTCAGGATGATCAACCAAAATCGCTCCTTCACGAATCAGTTGATGACAACCACGATGAAAATCACTGTAAATATGCCCTGGAATAGCAAAAGTAAGTTTACCTTGTTCGGCGGCTAATTTTGCTGTAATGAGTGAGCCACTTTCGACAGCTGCTTCGGCAACGAGTATTCCAATACTGAGCCCACTGACAATACGATTGCGCCGAGGAAAGTGTTGTTGCAATGGCTTTGTATTCGGTAAAAATTCAGAAATCACGGTTCCTGAATTTTGTAGAATCTTCTTCTGTAATCCTGCATTTTGTGATGGATAAGTGAGATCAAGCCCTGTACCAATCACAGCAATCGTTCGATGATTTTCAAGCGCTCCCATATGAGCAGCTTCATCAATCCCTTGTGCTAGTCCACTCGTAATAAAAAAGCCTTTTTCACTTAAATAATAGGCAAAATCAAAAGAAACCTGTTTGCCGTGTGGACTAGGCTTACGACTACCAACAATAGCAATTTGGGGTTGACTTAAATTTTGAAGATTACCTTTGCCAAATAAAATTGGAGGATGATCATTATAGGGAAGTAATTGTTGAGGATAGGACAGTTCAGACTCAGTCACAATAAAATCTGTATATTGCTTGATTTGATCAAGACAACGCTGAAATTTTTGCTCCCCAAGAGGTGTAAGTATCTCTTTGGCACGTTCTAAATGGCTTTTGTGGAGTTTGATTTCAGACCATTTAGATAAATTTTCGGTTGAAACCGCAGCTTCAACCGAACCAAAAAATTGTTCTAATTTACGAAAAGCAGAAAGTGAATGCTGAACCAAATACCACAGTTGAATGGTCTTTGCATGTTGCAAAGAAATTTGGTTCAGCATCGTTATTTACCTAAGTAAGAAGATTAGTAGCCTGTTGTAGGAGGTGGCTGAATTTCAGCACCAACTTTAATAGGTAATGAACTATCGAGTACATAAGCATAGCTTAACTGATCAAATGCTTTGAAAATCATGACTGTACCGACACGCTGATTAGGTAATTTCACCATTTCTTTAGTTTGCGGATCACGTACTGTTTCACCTTTTTGGTAAATGCTAAAGACTTGACCTGATTTCACACCATGTAATGCACCACGGTCTAAAGTGACAACACCATGTTGTGCAGCAGTTCCAATCGAACCTTGTACACGTACGACCTGACCACCGTCCGTCACTTCATTTGGAATTGTTGGATAGAACAGGCTTGGCATGTTGTTATCGTATTGTGGTAATACAAAATCACCTTTACGTACTTCAGCATTGAAACTCTTCGTGAGTTCAAGTGTTGTAATATCATTTTCATTTGCGACGGCAGTTGCAGATGCGACTTCAACTAGCTCAATGCCTGCATTGATTTTTTTACCTGTTGCGTCGGTAAATGTATACGGTTCACCTTGACGGAAAACACCATACTGCTGACCTGTCACCAAGCCATTACCACGTGCATAGACAGTTTGACCGGCACCTGTAATCACACGATTATCGGCTGCACCTAAAATATAAGGAATATTGGTCAGTGATTCAGGGGAAACTACAATACTATGATCAAGCCATTGTTGAATATATGCCAAAGGAACGACAGGAATAGTGTTGGCTAAAGATTCAATGCGTATCTGTGGTTGAAGCGAAGCACCACCTTGATGACGACGAATAATGCCTTCGCAACCATCGCCTTCATCTTTACCAATGAGTGGGCGACCATCAAGTGTACAGAGCAAAAGTTTATCACCAGGATAAATCCAGTGTGGATTTTTAACGTGGCGGTTGCTTGCCCAAATTTCTTTCCAACGCCAAGGACTATTTAAGAATTTCCCAGCAATATCCCACAGCGTATCGCCACGTTTAACGACATAGACATAGGGTGCACTTGCTTTTAATGCGGGTGGATTTTGGTTCGGACTTGCTGCAACAGCAACATCCATATAAGCGACACCTGCGCTAACACAAAGTGCGATTGCAAGAACGT
Source organism: Acinetobacter sp. TY2 (assembly GCF_046269225.1). NCBI lineage: Bacteria > Pseudomonadati > Pseudomonadota > Gammaproteobacteria > Moraxellales > Moraxellaceae > Acinetobacter > Acinetobacter sp. TY2. The sequence goes on along the minus strand of NZ_JBJZOR010000027.1, from coordinate 8,156 downwards.
GTTTTTTAAACCCCGTGGCATGAAAGTTAACTATGCCCTTGAAAACCTTTTTCATTATCATAATTCCTGAAACTATGGATCTATATGCGTTATAATAAACATCTTACACATTTTTTTTTAATGAAGCATAATTCTTCATTTAGTTTTAAGATCAATGGCATAGCCAGTGAGGATACAGTATGGCCTTATTACCTATTTTAAGTTTTCCTGATCCCCGTTTGCGCACCATTGCAAAACCTGTCGAAACCGTGACAGATGATATTCGTCAATTGGCCGCTGACATGTTTGAAACCATGTATGAAGCACCCGGTATAGGCTTGGCTGCGACACAAGTTGATCATCATATTCAGCTCATCGTTATGGATTTGTCTGAAAATAAAGATCAACCGATGGTATTCATTAACCCCAAAGTTACTTCATTGACTGAAGAAATGCTACCGTATGAAGAAGGATGTTTATCCGTTCCTCAAATATACGATAAAGTTGAGCGTCCGTCACGCGTGAAAATCAATGCAATTGGTTTAGATGGTCAAGCATTTGAAATGGAAGCAGATGGATTACTCGCAGTGTGTATTCAACATGAAATGGATCACTTGAACGGTAAACTATTTGTCGATTATCTTTCGCCTTTAAAACGTCAACGGGCACGTGAAAAAGTAGAGAAAGTAGTACGTCAACGTGTGAAAGATAAAGCACCTGTAAAGCGTTAGAATTTTGTTTTACATGTATGTGAAAGATGAAGCCCAATTTTGATTGGGCTTTGTTATACTAAAACCATGAAAATGTTGAGATGAACGTTTTGTTGTTGAGAATGGGGCTGCTGCTAGGATTCGGCGCAGTATTTTTACAGATTGCTGTTTTCTTACAGCCTTTGTTACCGAAGCAATATCAAATTGCTCCGGTCTGTGAAACTGTTTCTCAAGCTTTGTTACAGAGTAATTATTATCAAATTAAAAGTGCTCAGAGTCAGAGTAATCAACATTTAAACCATCAGCAATATGAAAAATCTTCGCTACATGACCATGCTCATTATGGCAGCAGACATGATAGCCATCAACAAGTGCCTCAGCAAAGTGCAGTTGAACATCAAAAGTCTGCTATTTACGTTGCCTCTGATCATCAAGTCCAGCAAGCATCAGTCAATCTAGGTCATGATCATCATGATCCAAATCATCAATGTCAGTATTGTACTGTTTATGGCAATTTAGTTTTACCTCCTGTGCTTGAAGTCAAAGAAGTCTTGGTGAAAATTCAAGTTCGTCTGATTGCTTTTCAGCAAGCCTATCTTCATGTTTGGTTTGCACTTCAACGTTTATTTCTGCTCCCTCAAGGGCGAGCCCCTCCGCTTTTTGCATAACTTTAACGTTAAAACTTAGAACTTTAAATTTCAGAGTCTTGAATGGCTCTCGTACAGTTATATTTATGCATTAAGTGAGAAGAAAATGGCTAAGCCTAACTTTCTATTACAGCCTCTTGCGGCTGCGGTTTGTGTTGCGTGTTATTCAGGGATGATTCATGCAGAAGAACATTTAAAAACATCGGAATCTAGTGATTTAGTCGAGCAGTATTCCGCTGAGAAGTTAGCACCTATTGTCGTTACAGCCCAGTCAGCAAAGGGCGGTAATGGTTTAATAATTCATGCAGACCCTAAACAGCCGATTCAACCTGTACCTGCAACAGATGGTGCAGATTATTTACAAAGCATTATGGGTTTTAGTGCAATCAAAAATGGTGGTACCAATGGCGATGTGACCTTTAGAGGCATGTTTGGTTCACGTATTAAAATTTTAACGGATGGTAATGAAAGTCTAGGTGCTTGCCCAGGTCGTATGGATGCACCGACATCTTATATTCAGCCTGAAAGTTATGACCGAATTTCAGTCATTAAAGGACCTCAAACAGTCCAGTATGCCAATACAGGTTCGGCAGCGACGGTGATTTTTGAACGTCAGAAGCCAAAATTAAACAATGAAAAGCATTACGAAGGTCAAGCAAGTGTTCTACTTGGTTCATTTGGTCGTTTAGATCAGAATGTTGAAACTATTGTGGGCGATGAAACAAAGTATGTTCGTTTAAATGCCAATCGTTCAGAGTCTAACAGCTATCAAGATGGTGATGGCAATACCGTACCATCGGCATGGGAGCGTTGGAATACCGATGTCGCAGTGGGTTGGACACCAAATGATGATACTTGGTTAGAGTTGACAGCAGGCAAAGGCGATGGTGAAGCCTTATATGCAGGTCGTGACATGGATGGTTCACAGTTTGCTCGTGAAAGTTTGGGGCTACGGTTTGAGAAAACTAATATTACTGATGTAATTAAGAAAGTAGAAGCATCAGTTAACTATAGTTATAACGATCATGTGATGGATAACTTTAGCTTACGTACACCACCAATGATGGAAATGACACATGGTCATCATACGATGTCGATGCCAAATCCTTCCGAGATGCAAGTTACACGTAGGACGCTCAATTCACGTTTGGCTATGACATCAGAATGGAATCAACTCAGTTTGATGACAGGTATCGATACACAGCAAAATCATCATGCTGGTAGTATGAAGTCAATGATGATGGATATGCCTTTAGCTACCAATATGAAGTTCAATTCATATGGTGCTTTTAGTGAACTTGGTTACCAATTGAATGATCAATATAAAGTAGTTGGCGGTGCGCGTATTGATCAAGTGAAGATTGATGCGATTAAGCTAAATGATGATCGAAAGGAAACATTACCAAGCGGGTTTATTCGTTTAGAGCATGAAAGCGCAGAGCATCAAGCAAAGAGTTATATCGGATTGGGTTATGTTGAACGTGTACCTGATTATTGGGAACTTTTTAGTACGGCACATGGTAATTCTTTACCAAGTACGATGGGCATGTCGAAACCGACATTTAATGATCTAGAGACAGAAAAAACGTTACAACTCGATTTGGGTTATCAACATCAACATGGCGCATTTAACTCGTGGGTTTCTGCTTATGCAGGCCTGATTAATGACTACATTCTTATGAGTTACCACAATCATCCAACGATGGGGGGGCATGGTCATGGTTCATCTTTTAGTGCTGGTGCTAAAAATGTCGATGCTGTGATTGCTGGTGCAGAAGCAGGTGTGGGTTATCAATTTACCGATGCTATTCAAGCAGATTTAAGTGTGATGTATGCATGGGGTGAAAATAGTGAAAGCAATGATCCATTGCCACAGATTGCCCCACTAGAAGGACGCTTTAACTTACGTTATGTACAAGATAAATATACATTAGGTTTGTTATGGCGTGCCGTTGCACAGCAAGATCGAGTGAGTTTAAATCAGGGTAATATCGTGGGTTACGATATGGGTGAAAGCAAAGGCTTTAGCACTTTGGCCTTAAACGCTACATATCATATTGTAGATAATATTGATTTAGCTCTAGGCATTGATAATGTCCTTGATAAAACTTATACCGAACATTTAAACCGTGCAGGAAGTTCAGGGTTTGGTTTTGCATCTAATGAACAGTTTAATAATACTGGGCGCAATTATTGGGCACGGATTAGTATGAAATTTTAATTCAGCCTTTTGACGTTATGAATTGATTTTGAAAATAGAAACCATTGTCTGCTGACGGTGGTTTCTGTCACAATGTTTGCGTATAAAATTTAAGCGCAATTCATACATGAATGAACAAATCGAAATTTATATCAATAAATTAAAAAATTTTAGTGAAGTTTCTATTGCTGATACAGAGTGGACGGCTGAATTTGAACAAGCATTTCGTACAGAATTAAAACAGCAGGGAATTGATGAAATTCGGATTTATCGAACCCTTCAACAGCCTGATCGACGTCTAATTTGTCGTGTTTTTCATAAACCGAGTATAGAGGTTGAACAAGAATATAACGCACGCTCAATGTTAGGTGTTTTACTTCCGATTATTATTTTAATTTTATTGTACTTTTTACTTATTTCTCTCATTGCTTTGCGTCAAGAAGCCATGTTGACGACTGCATTTTTGATTTTTTTACCATTCAGCTTTGGGGCTTTAGTTGAATATCTGACGACATTAAATCGTCCGCATTCTATTGCTAAAGTTTTACTGCAACAATTATGGGTTTTACTCGCGATTATTGTGGTTGGTGGTGTAATTTTAAGAGAAGGCGTAATTTGCTTAATTATGGCAGCACCGATTTTTTTCGCATGCTCGACTTTAGGTGCTTTTGCAATGCGAGCGCTGTGTCGTCATTTGTGGAAACCTTCTAAAAAAATCTATTCGATTGCACTGTTGCCACTCTTAGGGCTTTTTCTATTGCCCGATTTATCGCAATATCATAATGGTATGACCAAACAAGAAATTGTGGTCAATGCGCCAATTGAAACTGTTTTTGCTTCTATTAATAATATTCAGCAGATTCAACCCAATGAAATTAAATATAGTCCTATTTTTACCATGGGCTTTCCAAAACCAATTTCAGGGATGACTGAACAAACAGAAGATGGATTGATGCGCCAAATTTATTGGCAACGAGATATTTATTTTCAAGAAAAAATTACGCAGTCCAATGCGCCAACACAGTTGGCATGGACGTATGTCTTTACACCACAATCTTTTCCAAAAGGCTCACTCGATGATCATTTGAAAATAGGTGGTCAATATTTCAATTTACTCACGACTGATTACAAACTTGAAGCTGTGAGTCCAACACAAACGCGTATGACCTTGAACATTGATTATCGCCTGTCTACAGAGGTGAATTGGTATGCCGATTTGTGGACACGTTATGTACTCAATGAATTTAGCGATGTTGTACTAAATATTTATAAACGTCGTTTGGAAAATAGTTGATGATTGAATAAAAAGGAAAAAATCATGATAACAGATGATGAAAAACAAAAAATTTTAAATGAATTAAAAAGAAAGCTCTGTGCAACTTTAATTGTCGAAGAATGGTGTGATGAGTTTAGAGCGGAATTAGTTGATTGGTTAGATTCTCATAATATTCAAAATTATCATTTTTATAGGAGCCTTAATGATGAAAAATTATTTTATATTGCATTAAAAAAAACCTATATTAATGAGCGTTTAGTCAGCGTGTATACAAAAAGTCAGGGTTTTAAGCGAAAATTTTTACCGTTTCTTGTCGCAATGTTCATAATTTTATTCACAGTTCTTTTAATGCGACACGGTTTTCTTAATGTTCGAGAAGGTTCAATAGAACAAAGTTTAATGCAAGCGACTGTCATCATTTTTGTTCCATTGTTGATAGGCATGTTTATTGAATATATTTCAAGCTTTGAAAATCCAAACTTATCTTTTTGGCGCATGGGAATAGATAGTCTTATAGGCTTGAGCTTACTTTTAATTGTCGGTGTACTTATTTTTCATGAAGGAATGGTTTGTTTAATTGTTCTAATTCCTTTGGCTTGGCTTGCAATTATGGTTGGTGCTGGTTTAATGCAAATCATTTGTTATTTTTTTTGGAAGCCCACAGCACAAATTTATTCATTGGCTTTACTTCCGCTTTTACTTTTTTTGATTTTACCTGATTTGAGCAAGCATTATTACGGGCAAACGCAACGTGAAATGATCATTCATGCAACTCAGGCACAAGTTTTTCAAGCGATTAATCATATTGGGAAAATTAAACCTGAAGAGGTTCCCAATAATTTTATTTTCACAATGGGTTTTCCAAAACCTATTTTTGGTATGACTGAACAACGAGCGACAGGATTGGTTAGAACGATTCAATGGGAACGAGGTGTTCAATTTGAAGAGCAAGTTCAGGCAAATCATAAACCTTATTTGTTGAGTTGGAATTATCAATTTGACACTAATTCATTTCCAAAAGGCTCATTAGATGATCATGTGGAAGTAGGTGGAAAATACTTTGACCTACTCAAAACAGATTACCAATTAGAACAAGTGGACGCGAAGACCACAAAACTAATTCTCACTATTGATTATCGAGTATCTACAGAATTTAATTGGTATAGTCGGCTGTGGGTAAATTATATTTTAGGTGAATTTAGCGATGTCGTGATGAGCATTCATAAACATCGTTTGGAAAAAAGTTAAGGTTTAGTACCTTAACTTTTTACTGATGCATACTCGCCAATTGTTTTCCTGCATTTTGATATAAGGCGAGTGCATATTCTTGTTCTGCTCGGCCATGTTGTTGTAAATATTTTTTGAGCAGATCACTATGCCTTGCACCATTATAAATCAGTGTATTTTTTGCCAATAAATATAAGGGATACCATGCAAAGGGACGCGGTTTTAAGCCTAAGTCTTTCATCTTTTGTTTACCCAAAAATAACTGCGTAATATCGAGATGATTTCGATAGGCTTTTTTCTGAAAGAAAGTATTGAAATGTTTATATTGGCGTTCAAATGGTTCTTTGGACAAACTCTTTGCTAACATCTGACTGCTTTGATCGATTTTGGGATGGGCATAATTCATCCATTGTAGTAATTTCCATGCTTCGGACTCTTTGTTGACGAGCCATTTTTCTTCCACACCCATGAGCCAACCTGCATATTTCCAAAAATGCAGTACCGATTCGGCTTCTGATTTATTAGGGAAAATACCAATAGCACGAATCCCGAGGAGTAAGACACCACTAAAAGCAACATTTGTCATGGCTTGATCATATTGATTAATCGGTGTTCCCCATAGGTTATTGTCCCAATCAGGTGATTTTTTCAGTTGATAACGAATTAAAGAATGAATAAAACGTACATAAATTGTCGATGTAAAACCTGCATTAAAACGCTCGAAGCTGTTTGTTTGGTTAACATCAAGCCACCATTTATGTGTTTCAGCTAAACGCCTACCTGCAAATTTTTTCAATGCACCTGTCATAATTAAAGGCTGATTGAATCCTGGGTATTGATAACCCGTCATAAGTGCTAAATCTCGCAAAATAAAGGTGCCATTGCTTCCTAATCGTTGCGTGAAATTTACAGCATGATCAAGCTTGTCTTTGTTTAGCCATGTTGGTGGTGTTTCAATATGTTTAAAAAATTCAATTAAAATAGACTCAGGTGCTTCAAGTTGATCTACACCTTGATACAAAGCCATTTCAAAACGCTTGCGGTTACGCCGTGGATCAGTCATCACCCAATCCATCACTCGATCCATGGCAATATCACCCGCATATAGACTGTCATTCAATTCTAAATATTCTGCATAACTGGGAATAAAATTTTGATCGGTGATTTTATGTAGTACTTTAGATACCACATCACTCTTTGTTACACGCTCATAAGAAGCTAAACGTTTTGCAATTGGATGATTAAACATTGCATTGACCTTTTGATTGTTATTTAATCAAAACTATAATATGAATAATTATTCGCATTCAATTCGCATTTCAGAGAGTAGATACTGTGAGGAAACAACCACAACAACAACGTGCCAAAAAAATTGTTGATGATATTTTGGAAGCAGCACAGCTTTGTATTGCAGAGCAGGGAATTGTGCAGGTTACGACACCTAAAATTGCAGAAAAATCAGGGGTCAGTGTAGGTTCAATTTATCAATATTTCGAAAATAAAGATGAAATCATTCAAGAGCTATTACGCCGTAAAAGTGAAAACTTAGGCATGGCGTTTAAACAGATTGCAATTGCACAAGAAAACTTAACACTCGCAGAAATTGTACCTATTAGCATCCAATTCGGTTTTGACATGATGAAAGCTGATGATGGCTTCTTTATGGAGGTGCTGAAACATTGGCATGGATATAACAATTCAGAAGCGGCGCAGATTTTAGAAAAGCATTTTTTTGAAGTGGGCATGTATGTCTTTAATCGTTACTTTCAGCACTGGAACTTCGAAACCTTAAGAAATAAATCCTTTGTGATTATCAATAGTACCTTGTTCACAATGATGCGATACGTGAGTAATAATAGTTTTCTTATTTCAGAACAACAACTTAAAAAAGAATTAAGCCAAATGATTTTGTCATACTTAGTATTTGATTAAAAAATTAGCTTTTAATCTTAGAGTAATTATTTATAAAAAACATATATTTATGATTTTTGTGGTTTATAAAGCGAGCACCTAAAAAATAAAAATTCAAAAAAGGGTTGTGTGGTATAAAAAATACTGTAGAATGCACATCCATCGGCGGTGATGAAGATTAAAACTCCTTGATAAACAAGGACTTG
>NZ_JBJZOR010000026.1:0-49561 GCF_046269225.1 Acinetobacter sp. TY2 | reverse complement strand
TTCTTGCTCATGGTAAACTCCTGATGAGTGTGTTTAGTTTACCAAGTTAAAACCTCCTGTTTTTTCAGCACACATCAATAGTCCTCTTCAGGCAGGGCTGTATATTTTCCCATTTATGATTTCGGTCAGCGTTGGAGCATTGGTTAGCTCACCATTATTAAATAAATTTGGGCCGAAAAAAGTTGCCGTTGTAAGTTTATTACTAAGCGCGATATCAATGTACTTCCTATCGAATATTAGTCTGAATTCAACATATCTAAATGTCGTATTTTGGATGGTATTGTTAGGGCTAAGTATATTATGTGCTTTTTTAGCTGCTACATCTGCAATTTTATCAGGAGCACCAATAGAGCAAGCCGCTTCTGCAGGAGCAATTGAAGGGATGTCGTATGAACTAGGTACAGGTTTAGGCGTCACTATATTTGGTCTATTGGCATCATATTTCTATATGAAAAATATAGATTTTAAGCAATATTTAACCTCAGAACAGTTTGATATTGCTAAGAGTTCTATCGGTGAAACATACCAAATTATGTCTGAAATCAAACCTGAGAATGTCGAGCAAGTTATAGCATCGGCTAATTCTGCCTTTCTCATGTCACACGAGTCTGTATTAGTTGTTTCTGCATGGATTCTATTTATATTGAGTATTGTCATTGGTTTTTTTTGGAAAGAAAAAAAGTAAGTTTTCTTATTATATGCAACAGCTTTATACAACGTATCTGTAGCGCTCAGCGCGTAAAAGATTAATAATTTAAGCCATTGTTTTATATATAAAAATTCAGCCTATACATCTAAGTAAACCACTAAACTATAATTATTTTAGGTTCAAATCCCATTTTTAAAGAGCACAAACAATACGAATGACTTTTCAGATAGACCCCACTCTATCTGTTCAATCATACATTGATGAACAGATAAAAATAATCCTTATTTATTAAAATTTTAAATACATTACTTCTGTTACCCTAATATTTTAGATTATAAAAAAGTTACTTTCGAGTTATCAACATTAAGCCATTAACATCATGATTTTTTTAATAACTAATTAAATTTATGAATATCTTAGCAATCTTATAAAACCACCAACTATTTTATTAAACATTAATAATTTAAATTTAAAACTTGGCAATTTAAATTTGATTTTTATTTAAGGACTCATAAAAAAACAGTAAAATACCTCACATTATTCAATTCCCTTACTCTTTACATCAAATCTCATCACTTTGCATCAAAATCAATTATTTAATATGCCTGAAAGCCTTTTAAAACATGGGATTTACACTTGATTTCTGCATGTATCAACAATGAGACCTTTAGTAAGTGCTCAAGCTGGAGAGGAAACTGAGTTTGAGCTAGCTTTAAAATTATTAAAACTTCAAATTACACTTAAAAACTTATAAAACATTAGGAGGAATAACAGGAGTGGTACCTAAAATAACAAATACAAAAAGCCCAACATGGTGTTGGACTTTTATTATTTATAAGACAGAAATTAGCTCTAAATTCTTTCAGTTTTAGATCAAAGTAATCTTACAGTGCCGGTGTATGGGTCGGGACTTGATGTACAGGATTTACTTTTTCAAATGCCACTGCAATATTCAATAATGTTGCTTCATCAAACTCTCGAGCAATATATTCAATATTAACGTTCATTGGATATTGACTACGGCTAGATATAACAGAACTTGAAGGCATTGAAAAAGAATGCTTTTATTTTTGAGTCTGTAAGCGAAATTACTTGTTTTGGCATTTTTTGCGTTACAGCTTTAAATTACTCTATACAACTTAATACGGGTTTTTATTGTTATGTCTATTATATACAACGGGTTTGTACAACTTTATACATAGTATTTGGTGCGCTCAGCGGGCACTTTCGGTATTTTGGTGTTTTATCACTTTATCTAATTTTACCTAATTTTTTCTTTATTATTAATTATTTAATATTCAATAATTATTTAGCTAGTTACATGTTACATCATTATTCCTTATTATTCCCTCTAAATAGATTACGCCAAATTTACGCCACGACATCTTAGAGAGAAATTTATGGCCACCTTTCGACAAAGGGGTGATGCTTGGCGAGTTGAGATTAGTGTGAATGGTACTCGGGAAAGTGCAACATTCGATACTAAGACTCAGGCTCGCGCATGGGCATCAAAACGTGAAACTGAATTAAGAGAATTATCACGCGGAAAGCTTCCTGATTATACATTAAATTGTGCAATTGATAGATATATAGAAGAAGTGTGCCCTAAGCACAAAGGATGTGAATCTGAAATTAAAAGATTCAAAGCTTTTAAAAAAAACTTTCCACAATTATGCAAAAAGCATATTGCTAAAATTACTACCGATGATTTCGTTGTGTGGCGTGATAAAAGACTTAAGTCTGTAAAGCCTGCCTCGGTACGTCGTGAAGGAAATATACTGTCCGCCCTATTCACTGTTGCTCGCACAGAATGGAAGTGGGTTTATAACTCACCTATGAGCGATCTAAAAATGCCACCACCGCCAGCACATCGTGATAGGCGTATAAGTGAGGATGAAATAAATCGATTGTGCCTTGCTACGGATTTTAATAATCAAATACCTGAAACTTTCACTCAGCAAATTATGATTGCTTTTTTATTAGCAATTGAAACTGCAATGCGTGCAGGTGAAATTCGTGGTTTAACTTGGGATCGTGTATATATAAAAAATAGATATGTCACTTTAAATGAAACTAAGAATGGTACCAAACGACATGTACCTCTTTCAAAACGTGCAGTTGAATTGCTGGAGTTGATGAAAGGTTTAAGCACTCATCAAGTATTCACTGTTAAGGATTCGAGTTTTGATACTCTTTGGAGAAAATTAAGAGATAAGTGTGAAATTGAAGATTTACATTTTCACGATTCAAGACATGAAGCTTGCACAAGACTTGCTCAAAAACTAGAAGTGTTGGATTTGGCTAGAATGATCGGACACAAAGATTTAAGAAGTCTAATGATCTACTACAATGCGACTGCAAGTGAAATTGCGAATAGATTGGATTAATGGGAAGATAAATGAATCATATTTGCTTTTGTGAGAATCAATTTTATATACATGATACGCAAGTCTTATTGTTGTTTTGACTAGATTGTCATTACAGTTAAAGCTTTCACATAAAAATTCCGACCAAATTAAAGTGAGTGATTAGTATTAATTAGTAAAGCTCTCATCAGAGGGCTTTTTCAAACAATTTACGCTCAACAACACGTCTATTCACAAACTCCTACATCACCCTACCACCACCTTTATTTGAAACAACAAACTGAGGCATATTCAATGTAGCTTGATAAGCTGACATGCCTTACAAAGAAACCATGGCAGTGCGCTGAACCCTATCATGGTTTCATATAATACATAGGTACTTAAGGATAGATTTAAAGCATTTAACATCAGTTGTATTATGTTAATTTTGGTAAACTAAATACTGCTTTGATTTACACGCTTAGATAGCTCTTCAGCACTTTCAACTCTTTCAGAATAACGATCAGTCAAATATGCAGACTGCCCTCTGGTTAAAAGCGTAAATTTATACAACTCTTCCATCACATCGACAATTCTTGTGTAGTAAGAAGAGGGTTTCATACGTCCATCTTCTTCAAATTCTAGAAAGGCTTTGGGGATAGATGATTGGTTTGGAATTGTGATCATGCGCATCCAACGACCTAAAATACGCATCTGGTTTAAGCTATTAAAGGACTGTGAGCCACCACTGACTTGCATCAAGGCTAAAGTCTTTCCTTGCGTGGTGCGAATCGCACCCCCTGCCAGTGGAATCCAGTCAATTTGCGATTTAAAAATAGAACTCATCGAACCATGACGTTCAGGTGAACACCACACCATACCTTCCGACCAAGCCAATAAATCATGCAACTCTTTGACTTTAGGATGTTCAGTATCGGCATCTTCAGGTAAAGGCAGCCCCTTTGGATGGAAAATTTTTACTTCAGCACCAAAATACTCCAAGATCCGCCCTGCTTCCATAACTGTAAGTCTGCTGTATGAGCGCTCTCGGTTTGAGCCGTAAAGCAATAAAATACGAGGTGGATGATCAAGCGCTTTGGCTTGAACTTTGTCTAAAGTCGGTTGTTCAAGAAGATTTAAATCTACATTTGGGAGAGTCATAGCGTTATACCTCTTTAAAAACTTTTTTTCTAAGCCACAGTGAAACACTCACCAAAGCAATCAGTACGGGAACTTCAACCAATGGTCCAATGACTGTTGTAAAAGCAACAGGGGATGCCAAGCCAAAGGTTGCAATGGCAACAGCTAAAGCCAATTCAAAATTATTCCCTGCCGCAGTAAAAGAAATAGCAGCAGTTTTTGGGTAATCATTACCCATCCACTTACTCATAAAGAAACTAATGAAAAACATTAGGACAAAGTAAATTGTGAGTGGAATTGCAATTCTGAGTACATCGAGTGGCAAACTGACTACTTCACCGCCTTTCAAGCTAAACATAGCCACGATGGTAAATAACAGGGCAAGTAGACTGAGTGGACTAATTTTAGGAATAAATTTAGTTTGATACCAAAGCAATCCCTTTTGCTTGACGAGAATGGATCGAGTTAAGAAACCCAGTAAAAAAGGAATCCCTAAATAAACTAGAACTGCATGGGTAATTGTCCAAAAGCTGACATTAATGATTTGCGCTTCCACACCAAAATAAGGTGGTAAAAAGGTCAAAAATAGCCAAGCATAGGTACTAAAAAACAGAATTTGGAAAATACTGTTAAATGCGACCAATCCTGCAACATACTGATTATCACCACATGCCAAGCCATTCCATACCAAGACCATAGCAATGCATCGAGCCAACCCAATCAGAATGACACCTGTCATATATTCAGGATAAGATTGTAAAAAAATGATGGCTAAAGCAAACATTAAACACGGTGCAATCAGCCAGTTTTGAACCAAAGATAAGGTAAGTGTTCGTTTATCTTTAAACACTTGTGGCAAGGTCGCATAGTCCACTTTCGCAAGTGGTGGGTACATCATCAAAATTAAGCCAATCGCAATCGGGATATTGACCGAATCAATACTCATCTGATCTAAAGCAACCGATGCTTGAGGAAAGAAAACGCCAATCCCTACACCCAATGCCATTGCAATAAAAATCCAGAGCGTTAAATTACGATCTAAAAATGAAAGTCTTGAAGTAGACATAATTACTCGCAATGCACCGAAATTGACGAATGAGCAAGAGGATTGCTCATGATGCCGTCATTTTGATTTGAGATAATTCTTAAAACATCATTTGCCCATTCAGGAAGATTTGGGTTCAAGCGGTAATACACCCATTGCCCTTGTCTTTGATCAAGCAAAATGGAAAGATTTCGGAGCAAAGCCAAATGGCGAGAAATCTTAGGTTGGCTGAGTTGCAACTGTTCTGTCAGTTCACATACACAAATATTTTCTTTGGCCATAACTAACTTCAAAATGTCCAAACGTGTAGCATCAGAAAGACACTTAAAGAAATCTGTTTGATTCATTTTATTATTACTCAATATATTTACTATTGCGAATATACGCATATCCATATATAAATGCAATATTGTTTTGCACTGAGAAAAGTCATGTCACAAAAGATTAAGATTTATCATAACCCTGCATGTGGTACTTCAAGAAATACGCTCGAACTTATCCGAAATACAGGGCAAGAGCCTGAAATAATTAAGTATTTGAAAACACCGCCTAGTAGAAAAGAATTAATTAATTTAATCCAGAAGTCTGGGTTATCTGTGCATGAAGCAATGCGTAAAAATGTTGAACCTTATGAGAAGTTTAAACTCGATCAACAACACTGGAATGATGATCAATTGATTGATTTTATGCTTGAATATCCAATTTTAATCAATCGCCCATTTGTGGTGACAGATCTTGGTATTAAATTATGCAGACCATCTGAGTTAGTGCTAGATATATTATCTGCCCCTCAACTCAATGCGTTTAGTAAAGAAGATGGTGAAATAATCATTGATCACGATGGTAAAAGAATTAATTAAATTTCGCGTTTTCAATATAAATATTTAAATTGTGGTGCTTTCATACGAGAAAGCCCTCTAAAGGGCTTTCTCAAATAACTTCCGTTCTACAGTACGACGATTCACAAGCCCCTGCATCACCCTACCATCACCTTTATTCCACATATTGAATTAGGCATCCGCGCCGCGAATTGCAAAAAATTATAATTCTCATCCAAAACCACCTTATAAAATATATTGCACAATACTCCGCAATACTAGATTGGGCTTTAAACGTAAAAAGTAGTTATATTGTTCTTAGCAATGTATTCAGTTGAAATATAGCCATGTGTTCAAATTATCACTTCCCATCAAAGAAAAATTTACGGCTTCTCGGTGTTGATCCTGATCATTATGATCTTGATTTAAAAGAGCACGTTTACCCTTCTTATCACGCCCCAATCATCATGAAGGGTGCAGAAGGTTTTGATCTTGATATTGCCAGGTTTGGATTACTTCCCAAATGGGCTAAAGAATTCAATTTTAGTAATCACACTTATAATGCGCGTACTGAATCTGTCGCTGAGAAACCAAGTTTTAGAAATGCATGGAAATATAGTAAGTTTTGTCTTATACCGGTTCAAGAGTTTTACGAACCAAAATACATCAATGGTAAAAGTCACTGGTACACGATCAAGCGCAAAGATGATCAGCCATTTACCGTTGCAGCAATATATGAGGATGCTGAAATAAGAGAATCAAAAGTACGATCATTTTCAATGCTTACGATCAATTCTGATCATCATCCATTTATGAAGCAATTTCATGCACCTGATGATGAAAAGCGCTCAATCATCGTTATTCCCGAACAGTATCGAAAAGATTGGCTGAATGCAGATCATGACCATGCACATGAGTATTTTTTCGAAATGGCTGATGATTATTTAACTTTTCCACGCGACCAACATATTACAAATAATTTAGAACTCTTCTGATTATCCACAACTTTTAAATTTGAATTTATTTTAAGCAGTCTTTAAAATCTTGATTACGTAACGTATTCAAGTGATATTCCAATGAAAATCGAAAGTGATAGCACATCAAAGCCTAGGCTCTCAAAGTTAAATGAGACAAGCCTAGCTCACCTAAAAAATGCTAAAATCATTGATATTAAAAGAGATAATTCAAGATTCAATCATTTAGCAGCCATTTCTAAAATATCTTCATTTCAAGCACTTACTAAGCTTTCTATTCCTTTAGTGCTGAATAAAATTGCGGCAGGTTTCCCCTCACCTGCTGAGGATTACATCGATAAAAATTTAGATATGAATGATCTTCTAATCTCAAATAAAGAAGCGACTTTTATTGTCCAGGTTGAATCACTATCAATGAAAGATATAGGCATACATATCAATGATTATTTGATCGTTGATAGAAGTATTCGCTCACAGCATCAAGATATCGTAGTTGCATTCATAGATAATGATTTCACCGTTAAAAGAATGATGGTTACTCAACAAATGTCACATGAAGAATTATTTGATGTTTTTCAGAACGAAATAGAATTTAGTGATTTACCCAGTGTTTGGCTCAGGCCTGAAAATATAGAATGCAGTCCTATCCTGCCTCGCAATGAACAAGAACTGGTCATTTGGGGTGTGGTCACAAAAGTAATTAAGAACTTCAAATGAAACATGAAGAAAAGATATTTGCACTTATTGATATCAATAATTGCTATGTCTCGTGCGAGCGTTTCTTTGATCCCCGTCTAAACAACGTTCCAGTAATCGTACTGAGTAATAACGATGGCTGTGCTGTGGCACGTAGCAACGAAGCTAAGGCTATGGGCATAAAAATGGCTGTCCCTTTGTTTCAGATTAAAGATATTGTTCAAAAGAATAATGTTCAAGTGCTCTCGAGCAACTATGCAATTTATGCTGAAATGTCTCGTCGCTTTCATTCAATCCTCGCCAGTTATGTTGCTCCACATGAACAAGAAATTTATTCGATCGATGAATGCTTTTTAGATTTAACAAGTTTTAAGAATAATTATGATTTAGTTGAGTATTGCCAGGGAATGCGAGAGCGGATTTTCCAATGGATCGGTCTGCCTGTATCGATAGGAATTGGTAGATCCAAGACTGAGGCAAAGTTAGCCAATCACATGGCTAAGAAAGCTAAACGATTTAATGGTGTTTGTAATTTGGCAACAATGAACCCGAAGCACCGTGATTATTTCTGGTCACTAGTTGAAGTAGGCGAAGTTTGGGGTGTGGGTAGAAAGCAGAATAAAAAGCTCAATGAAATGGGAATTCAGACTGTTTTGGATTTATCTAAAGCGAATCCACCTATCATAGGCAAACTATTCACAGTTTGCATGCAAAGAACAGTCTTGGAGTTACAAGGCATCTCATGTATGCCGATTGATGACCAGCCTAAGCCAAAGCAACAAATCGTAGCTAGTCGTTCATTCGGTGTGAAAATCACTGAACTTGCAGACTTAAAAGAAGCCATGTCGAAGTATGTACAAGATGCTGTAGGGCGTTTGAGAAAAGAAAAACTATTATGTGGTGTGATTACAGCCTTTGTTCAATCTAATCCTTTTGATCCATCCGTACCCTATTACAGCAAAGCTCAAACCTACAAGTTTGCCGAACCGACAGATTGTGTACTAGATCTGGTTGAGGTTGCTTATCTATTACTTGAGAAGATTTATAAACCAGGTATCAAATATAAAAAATGCGGTGTGTTTTATTCAGAGTTAATTGAGAAATCAAACTATATTCCCGACCTGCTATCAGATCATGAAAAAAGAACTCTAAATGAGAATTTGATGCAAGTTTATGAGAATATTCAGATGAAGTTTGGTAAGGCTAAGATTTCTGTAGGCCCGTGTTATTTCAAGGATCGTAAATGGTCAATGAGCCGAGATATGTTGTCTAAGAATTATTTTACAAAGAATGGATTAATTAAAGTTCATTAAATATAGGAGAAAAATCATGCAAAAATTTAATGGAAATATTCCTGATATTCAAAAATTAACTAATGAGAATCTGACCCAAGAATTAATACCAGCTCGATTTATTCCTGAAACCCCACCTGAATTTGAGGGTGAAAATTTCAAATATGTTTTTGAGAGTTCAGATTCTTTTAACCTGACTTATGATGAGCTGGTTGAGATCGTGTCAAAGGCACGTAATGCTGGGCCTAGAATGATTCCTGTACTGGGAACAATTGGCGATTAGAACAAAATAGCTCTACGGAATATATAATCCATAGAGCCTCTAAATCAAATTATAGATTATATTTTTGCTTAAAGTGTATTAAGTTCATTTAGAAAATCTTTATTTTTAGCTTATATATTTTTCAGTTAATATAACTTAATCATTTATAAATTCAAAAGCAGATTTTTATATTAGCTAGACATGGCTACCAGATATCTTAATGCCATTAAATTTTAAATTTAGCGCTGCACAAGCATCATGAATATCTTTTACTTTATAGCCAAAATCATAAGTAGCACGAACAGCGACAAAATTACGATTATTTATACAATTTTAAATATTTTTCCACTCAATGTACTTTGAAAAAACATTTCAAAACTTGGTCGAATATCCTCACCATCAACGGTGATATGTTTTATATTCGAATGAGATTGCGTGTTAGCAAAGAGATGATCTACTGTTGCTTGAATAGAGTGTTTAATCCCAAACTGATCTTTCACACTTAGACTGTGCTTAAGCATATATATACCTTTAATAAAAATGTAATGTAAAAAATCTAAGTTATTAATTTATTTTAATTTTATATCTAAATAACTTTATGATTTAATTTAAATAACTGATTTGGAGAAGTGTAAAATGTACGACCATCTAAATTTAAATCAACTTCGATTCCAGACTCAAGCAGAACTCTTTTACTGACTTCAATTTGTTTAAAACCTTGTCGTGTATTTTGCATTTTATTGAGGGGAATTAGCGAAACAATAATTTCAGTACCATTTTTAGATTTTGCAATTAAATCATTTATTTTTAACAACTTGTATCCTATATTTTAGATGTTTTTCAATTTTTGAAAAAAATTAAAGTATAAAAAAGCACTTGTCAGTGCTTTTTTATTACTGCCTATTATTGCTTAGATAGCAACAATATTTACAGCATTCGGTCCTTTTTGACCTTGAGCTACACTAAATTCAACCATTTGGCCTTCAAGTAAGGTTTTAAAACCTGAACTTGCAATTTCGCTGAAATGAGCAAAAACGTCTGGACCTGATTCTTGTTGAATAAAACCGAAACCTTTAGTTTCGTTGAACCACTTTACAGTACCTTTAACAACATTTGAGTTTGACATAATATATCCTACTAATTTTTTAATAATTTTTTAATCATTTTACTGACTGGGTATAACTTTGAAAAATAATAAAGAAACGACTTAAAATCTGAAAAAACGAAGAATTATGACTAAAACTGCGACACTTAAAGAAAATTTACCGGGACAAGACTTTTTTCTAGCTAAGGTGACTATACACTAAAAATATAAAAAATCAAGTTTTCTTATATATATATTCATTAAACTTATAAAAAAGATATCTCAATAAAAAATGTAATAAAATCAGATTTTTATTGTAAATACAACAAAGTAACGCTAATATTTTGATCTAGTAATTTTGATAAGTATTGAATGCGATTATATAATTCTGTAATAACAATATTAATGTTTTTAATTTCGGGAATGATGATTTTTTCCCATACGCAAATCATATATCAACCGCCAAATTTCACCGTTTTAATTATTACTAATTAGCAAATATTTAATAAAAAACCGCCCAATAAGCGGTTTTTTTGAAGAAATAATAAGTGTCTTTATCTCACATAAAGACACTTATGCAAAAAACCCTTTTAAAGGGTTTTCTCAAATAACTCCCGCTCAACAGCACGACGATTCACAAGTCCTTGCATCACTCGCCCACCACCTTTATTCCAAACAGCAAACTGAGCAGATGCACCCTTATAATCTAATGCATTCAGCCTTTTGAGCAATGTCGATTCTTTAAAAGCGCCTGTACCAATATTGTAGGTAAGCGATACCAATGCATCGAACTGATTCTGATTGATTGAAACTGTTACAGCACTATCCACAGCGGATTCAAACTTCTTTAAATCATGTGCCATATAAGCTTTGGCTTGCGCTTCGGTGCAAGTATCCCCTTTTCTAACCTTGATACCATTTGGATAAATCGTAGTACCGAAACCGATGGTCCAGACTCCCACACCGTCATCATAAGCTTTGAGTTTTAAGCCCTCAAAACTGCAAATTAAAGCAATACCTGTTGTGCTGACTGTCTTTGCCTTTTGTTGAAATCCTGCAACCAAGTGATTAATCTGATCAACTTGCACTTGCGATAAAGATCCACCCGCTAATTTCCGAAAATTACTAAAGAGATTCGCCAAATTATCATCCGTATTCGGAACAGCTGTAAAGCTTTGTACCTGGTGCAATTGTGGCTGATAAATCTTACGTCCGATAAAGGCTAAAAGTGGCAGTACTGTACCAATAATAATTGGCTCATACTCTTTCGGTACCATTTCAAAATCTAAAGCCCATTGCAATGCAGGAATAAGCACAAGCAATAAAAAAGCCCCCAACATTGGGAGCTTTACGGATAAGTGCTTGAATGCACTTTCATTGATTAATTTCATTTACTGTCCTCTCTATGACTTTGAATAATTGCCATATCTTGTTTAAGTTGATTAATTGAATTGATGGTCCATGTTCCACCTGAAATTGCTACACCAAGCACAATACCAAGCCCCCACTTCAACATGGCAATTGCACCCTGGGCTTTGTGGTTTTGCTGTTCTAGTGCCTCCACTTTTACTCGTTGCTGATCAAGTGCTTGGTGGTAGCCTTTATTAATTGCGTTTGTTTCCACCAATTGCTCAGATACTTTTTGCAGTTTATCTGCGACTTCATTTAACTTTTTCCACAGTGATGCACTTGGTTCATTCACATACGCCCCCTTATTTTTGGCAATAAAAAAGCACCCTAGTGGGTCCTTACTTAATTTGAATTCTTATACTAAAGATTAAACGAATATGTCTGATTTAATTCTAAAGCTAAAGAATCTACATATTGCTTTAAATCAGTTTCAGATAAACTCAAGTTGTGTACTGCAGCATATGCAAATATTGAATGATCCTCTTGATTACCTAGACCATGTTCATTTGCCGTGCTGCCAATTCCAATATTTGTAAAATTATGAACTTCTGTTGTACACGCACTTGTTCCAGCTAATGATGCTCCCTTTGTTCTCGTAGCGTATGAAAATGAACCGTTATTCCGTGAAAGCGCTAATACCACCCAACGATTTTTTTCAATATTATTATTGAACTCAATTTTTGTCAGAACTCCAGTTTCAGGATGTGGATAAAACACTACATTTTGGGAAACAGTAAATCCTACACCTCGACCTAAACCTGTAAATCCTGCTGAAGTATAATTCGATATAGCAAAGTTAAATTGAAAAATATCAATAATCGGCTTTAATACCACAATCATTGTGAAGTTAGTTCTATCAGTAACACCCGTATCGATATAATTCGACTTACCCAGTTTTACACCTTTTTCTTGAAATACTGGGGTTCCTATAATTGTTGCAAGTTCTCCTGCTTTATCTTCAGTATCATCTTCGGTGAAATTAAATGCTGAAAGCAATGCTCCTCTCTTTTGTATAGCGACAGGGATTGCAAGTAAATTTAGATTAAGGTAATTCAATCCGGCTGGTAATGAATCTCCAATTTTTAAGTAACTGTTCATGCTTAATCTCCCAAAAATAAATTATAAACTCGTTTAGCAATACGATAGGCACCAGCATTAGTGACGTGTAGATCATCAACCCACATTCCATTATTTTTTTCGACTATGTATGAATTCCAGTCATCATACATATTGTAATATTCACCACTAAGTTCCTGAGCAAGCTCAAAAACTGCGTCTCTGAATTTAATTAAGGGTGTGAGCTCTGGAGCATTTGATCGAGCAGGTGCTAATAAAATCACAGCACAATTTGGTTTAATTGAACGATAGCCTTCAATGATTTTAGTGATACTTGATTTATAACTTGCTACGGATTTACCTAGTCTGTAATCATTCGTTCCTAAGATGATGAATACAACATCAGGGGCTAGCAATGATGAATATTTTTGCTGATAAAGTGGTGATACTCGCGTGTAATCTTCACCAGTTGCACCACTATTTCCCACTTTATTAACTTCTACACCAAATCCAGTTGTCTTTCGTAAATGAAACCCATGAATGGTAACTGTCCCTGATAACACTTCAATTGATAGACTATTTATGCCTGATAGACCTGAAATCGTGACTTGTTCAACTGAATCATTTGTAGTACTTGATGTGACATTTACAGCATCGTTGGCATTTAATTTATAACTAAATGCACCACCTGAATTTCCATAAAATATAGTGAGTTGATCGCCAAACTTTATATTCGTTACATTAATTTTTGAACCTACAGTACTTGAAATTGCAGTTTGCCCATCTGGCCCACAACCATACTGCGGTAGTGCTGTTGTTGCACTAATATCAAAAATTGACCACGTCCCTGTTTTTGAGACAGCAACATCGTCAATTTGGTTTTGCCATGCGCCAATGTTGATCCATCCTGTCCCTGCAGTCCCGTAATCGTCCCTTAAAAGCGACGTAAGTGCAGCAGGAATGGGCGTATATTCAGTCCAGCTATCGCCTGTAATTACAATACTTAGTTGAGTTTGTTGACCTGTTTTTAATTTTGCAGACTTTGCTCGCCACTCTGTTAAGGTACGCCCATCTGTAGAAGTTTTAATTTCTGTTTTGATATCGGGAACAGGCAAACTAATTAAACTTGCGATTAGATTCACAGCTTCTTGTGTAATACCTGCAAATTCAAGCTTGCCATTATTCAACCAAACTGGAATTTTACCATTTTGATCAACAACCAAAGGAATAATGGATGTGCCTTTAATTAGACCAATACGTATTTCATCTGCTACTTGCTTTGCAGAGTCTGGATGAATCCCAGCAAACGATAATTTTCCTTTATTCAACCAAATTGGAATTTTTTTATTAGAATCAACAACTAGTGGAATTATATCTTTAACTGAGCTACGTCCAACTTTTTCATCTAAATTTTCAATGGCAAACTCTTTTGCTAAATCCAATTCACTCAAACCGGTATCAGTCCACACACTATTTTCCCACAACCAAATCTTCTTTGTATCAAGTGCTTTAGCTGCCTTTTTTGTTAAAACTGGAATGCTTGCAAGTAGTTGAACTTCCGTTTTAAAAGGCTCAAAACCACCTGTTTCTATGACTTCCTGAACTGCTAAGGGTAAGGACTTAAATTTATCTCCGAATCTTGGAGTAATGATGGCTTTTGTATTTAAGGCTTTACCTGTGTCATCAATGTCACGTTCTAAATCATTAAATTTTTGCTGTGTGAGTGTCATCAGTTTTCCCCTGACATTAAAAAACCACCCGAAGGTGGTTGTGAATCTTTAGAAAAAGCTGTGGTCTTTTTCATAATATTGATCTGTGTAATTGACGCACTTTAAAGTGTTCGTTGTATCAGATTGTCGTGACATTTCAGACATGATAAATGCTGTGGTTGCCAGTTCTTCAGCAACAACAATCTGATAAGTCGTCTTAATAAATTTTCCGTCTTCAACAACAAGTGGTAAAAGCGGTGGGCGAGTCAAAATCACTTGATCTGTAAATTCACCTGGCCGCACTTCAATAATATCGACAGTCGCATCTTTTATTTGCAATTGAATAAAATAATCATCTGTTTCAGTCATTTCAGTTTCTTGTGAAAGCGTTAAGACCAAGCCATCTACTACGAGTACTTCACCATCTTGCGTTTTTAAGTTAGAGCTATCGGCAACTAGAATTTTATTGTTTCTACGTAGGATTTCAGACTCATCCATCGCTGTGAACTCACAAGATAAATACTGATACTTAATCTTATTCCATTCTCGCCATGCTCTTGTTTTTGCTTGGGCCTCATTTCGAATACCTGATGTTTTGATCTGCATCGTATTCAGCGGAAATTCAACATCAGATGCAATATAAGTCACTCTCGTGTCATCAATAGGACTTGTGTACTCAACCTCAACACCATCATAACCATCTTTATTGCCCGAACTTCGAGTGCGTTTACCTGATTTTATAACCTTATTTCGATGATTAAAAAGCAAGACCGCATTCTCTTGCGGTTTTTCAAAATCAATGCGCAACTTACTGCCAAATCGATAGCCTTCACAAAACATTGTACTGGTGATCATTCCTGCCATTTCTTCAAATGACAAATTATTATCATCAATCGTATGTGTAAATCCTGTTGCATCTGTCGATCCAAAGTATTCATTCACCCACTGCTCTTCAGCAAGAATCTGATCAATATCAATTTCATTAATCGTTCTGCGTCCATTTTTAGCATCAAGCGCAAGATGAATCAGTGCTTGTGCACCTGATGTTGTTGCTGTTAAAGCGCCTTCGCCATTGAGTTTCAATTTCCGAATGAGATTAAAATTCAATTTTCTTGACTTCACAGACATCGCACCGTCCGTACCAACCACTTTTGAACGCACCACTGTCCAATTTTCATAAGTGGCTTTTTGTGGTGTCATTGAAGCAAATACATCTTCAACTTTCACATCTGTCTGAACATTCGGCGCAATACGCACATTGGTTTTGCAAATACGGAAACGCACTCCCCCAATGATGGGAAGACTGATCGTAATTGTTTCACCAAATGGCACTTTTTCAGACTTACGATATTCTTTTGAATGTGTATAAACATGGCCAAATGGCACGCCATCCACATCAACAGACTGATACTCAATGAGCGCTGTCTGCCAAGCTTCAGACACACCACCCCTTGAGGTTTGTCGCCATAACCCATTTGGAAAAAATAAGTTAAAGGTGATGCTTTCAGCATCGCGCATTAAAATCGTGTGCCAACCCACCCATTTGTTTGTGATTTTATCCAAAGCAATATCAGCAGTTTGAGCAATCGTACTTTGGTTTGGCAGTCCGTTTAACTTTGCCCAATCCGAATTGACTAAACTTGGGTTTTTCAATTCAATCTGAGTTGTAGTCACTCGATCAATCGAATATGAGTCAGACAAGATAATACTGTTGGTGTTTTTATTTAATGTTACACCTGCATTAATGGTTTGATCATTTTTAATAAATTGCCAATTCGGATTTACGTTCAATGCATTGAGTAGACTGATCACATAGTGAAATCCATTTGCGGTTGTGCTTTTAGATACTCCGCTGACTTGGTATTGACCTGATACATCTTTATAGCTCACCTGCTCAGTCAATCCGACCATTGTTCGAATCTCAACAAGCGCACCTGTTAACAGTAATCCCTGATAGTTATTCGGATTGAGTAAGTCCAAGTCTGATTCAATCACCACCGTTTTATTGGTTTTAATCATGACTTGACCCGACAAAACTGCATCCAAAATACCGAAATCAGCACCAATCAATTCAATATTGTCATCTTTCGCAAAGGTCTGAGTGAAGTCTATCGTCGAGCGTGATTTGATTAAATTTGGGTGCTCAAAATACAGATCAGATGACTCAATAAGCGTGTCGTTTGGTTCTTGTAGACTCTGCCCATTAATTGAATCCGAGTGACTGACTGCAAGTGGTAAATCAGTGAATGCTTCACCCGTGCTGTAAATTGTATTATTTGTATTGATCGCTACACCTGGATCAAACACCGCAACCGATGTGCCTGAAATATCTTCGACATCAGTTTCACCATCTCGACAGCGATGAATTTCAAAGTAGCCAACACCTATACACAACAATTGGTATTCAATTTTTCGACCGTTTTCATAAACAAAATATGGATTTGCAATCAAGTCAGGTGTGGCGTTGGGGTTACCTAAAATCTCAGGAACACGCCCACCCAAGCGCACCTGATTCTGCCGATCCCCAAGTTCATTATTAGGAGATTCATTGGCCTGCGCTTTTATTTTAGGCATTGTTGCATAAGTATAAATACTAAATGCTGCTGTGATTGCCATTACAATCCACATAGCGATTGAGATCGGCTCATCTGGATAAATCACAACATAAA
Organism: Acinetobacter sp. TY2; assembly: GCF_046269225.1. NCBI lineage: Bacteria > Pseudomonadati > Pseudomonadota > Gammaproteobacteria > Moraxellales > Moraxellaceae > Acinetobacter > Acinetobacter sp. TY2. Next base: position 32,412 of record NZ_JBJZOR010000026.1, on the reverse strand, counting down.
AATCCCCCTCAAGGCTTTGTAATCTCTTGATTGATCTTACAGATGTTGGGGTTACATCATTTTTGCTTGCAACACTTTTATGATAAATACGTGCTTTCTCTGGAAAGGTTTTGAATTCTTTCTGTAAATACTCACAAACATCATCCACTTCTGAATAGGTGTATTCATTTTTTTTGAATGGATCAGCAATAATAAAGACACGGTTCATTGATAAAATCTCACATTACTGAATCCGATTCGGACATGCTCAAGTGGTGCATTTTGAGCACCTCGAAATCCCAAGTGCCAAATACGATTGTTAAAAAAAAGCCCAACATGTGTTGAGCTTCTTTCATTTCTTGAGAAAAATACGATGCAGGGGCTGATTGGCTCAGTGATTTCTTCAAAGCCATTGCCTTTTTTTAAATGCTTTTGCATGCGCTTCGCTAAATCTTCACCCGTGAGCATCTTCCACGCTTCACAAGCAAACTCATTACATCCGTAATTTAGTTTGTGCGTGCGTGACAATAAACTTTCAAGATTCATTAAACACCTCTCAAACAGGGACAATTTTCACGTGTATAACGCTCACCTGTCCCCACGGTATTAAGTTCTTCTGCTTTAGCATCAAAGGTTACAACACCATAATCATCACTATTCACATCTGTAATTTTCAGCGTTTCAAGCAAAATCATTGGGTAATTGAGATCATCATCACGATAGATCCGATACTTAAATGTTGCAGGTATCATGTAATCAGATTGATTGACCGCATTTTTAAGCGCATCATCGTAATCATTAAAAGTGATACTTACTGCTTGATCTAAGTCAGCAGTGACATTTGATCGATCAACACGAAATGCAGCATATTCATAAAAGTATTCGATACCATCTTCATGCTTAACTGAAATACCCTCTTCATCACTATTCACAAATCTGAAAACTTTTGTGAAGTTGGGATGTGAAATTTCAATCACATGCAAATCAGCAATATCACCTGTTGCATCTAAGAAAAATGAAACTAAATCGCTCATACACCCACCGCATTAGGCAACCAGATATTCGGGATTTTCTCAATATTGGTGTAGCGATCTAATAGATGATTATTTCCAAGCAACACAAGCAGTAAGTCATTGTCAATATTGCGTAACTTCGCTTGAACTTCAAAAGTTGTGGACACCTTAAAGATCGGTCCATCTTTTGAATCAAGGTGAAATTCAGAACGAAACGCACATTTATATTCAGCAAGTTCAGCATCATCAATCATCAGCATGGCTAAAAATGGCATTGCAGGATTCATCGCCCAGACATTAAAAAAAGCTACGAGATAATCGTAGCCTTCTTTTTTAACCGTGAAATTCACACTGACAATATGTGAATTACGTTTTCGACTTCTTCGATAACGAGATGGTCCACCTTCCAATTCTTGCACAATCACATTATTGCCATGCGTAACTGTATAGCCCGACTGCTGAACACAGTAAGCGAGTTTATTCATTACCGTCTCCGTTGAGTATTAAAACCTCGACTAATGCCTTTGGACATTGAGCTATTAGGGTTTTGCAGTGAATTATTGATAAATCCTTCAACTTCATCAATTGTGATGTAGGTTTTGCCGTCTGCGCCCTGCGTTGCTGAAACTTTCGTTGATGCATTGTTGTTAATTACGATCTGAGCACCTTGTTGTTTGCTATTTGAAAGATAGTTCTTTAAATCAGCATTGGTTCGACTATCAACAACACGTTCACCCTTATCTAAAAGCCATGTTCCTTCTTTCGGTACATTATCAATACCATCGTGTGCCATACCTTGAAGACTTACAGATGAGATGGTTGCAAGTGCTGGCATTAAAGCCGCCATTACGGTCATGCCTCCTGCAATTTTTTGAGGTAATGTCATTGCGCTTGGATCAGCAAACGCCTGAGTGTATGCGGTATGTGCAGCAAGAATAGAGGACGCAATTGAAAAACCTTGCTGTAATGCAAACATCGTACGATACATTGTGGATTGTTCACCTGCGCCATCTTTTGCAGACTGCGTAAGTTGTGAAAATGTTGTTTGCGCGTTAGAGAGAATCCCACTCAATAGACTTAATTGCTCTTGCTGTTGAGTTTTAGCCAAGTCCCGTTCAAGTAGAGTGTATTTTTCATTCAGCTTCAACTTACTTAATCGAAAGGATTCTTCTGCGTCAAGCAACATCTGCTTGCGAACTGCATCATCAGTAATGATTTTATCCTCATTGATGTTGTTTACATTTTTATCGTAATTCTCACCAAGCCTTTTAAAATCATCTTTTTTCTGATTTTGAAGTGCCCAAGCACCATATCCACCACCCATGATAGCTTTGGCTTGCATATTCAATACTTCAGCTTGCAACTCTGTCAAAGGCTGACTAAAAGCCACTTGATATTCAGCAATTTTGAGCTGTTGAGTTTTGCGATACTCATCAATCTCATACTTTGATAAGGCATTAATTCCATTCATTACAAGTTGCTTTTGATCTTTACTGAACTCCTTAGATGCATTGGTCACAGCGCGATTGATCTCAGCCTCTTTATTAATTCGCTCTTCACCAACCCATTTCCATCCATTAACTTGCTGATCAAGCTGAAGCTTTGCTAGATAAGACTCATCTGAATATCTAAGGTTGATTTGATCAATCAGTTGGGTTTGTCCAAGCCTTTCAGCTTCGGCAATCTCAGTCAAACGATCTTTATTGCGAGTTATATCGGCATTAGAGTATTTTGCATTGAGCTGGTCAATTTCCTCCAAAGTTTTTTGTGCATATTTGGCTTGATCATCCATAGTTGAATCAAAATCTTTAGATGATCCTGAGTAACCATTAACACCTGCAACATATCCTTTAATATTTTTCACATACTGGCGATTCACTGGACCAATATTTGTACCCGCCGCAACATTACCTTCCCCCGCATGATATGCAGAAATGGCTTTATCCCAATCTCCAAATTTCTTATACAAAAGCTGTAGGTATTGCCCCGCTGCATCAGCAGACTTTCCTAGATCAAAAACATCATTACCGAATAGCTTGAATCTTTTGGCTGTAGAATCCAAAAATTGAAATCCACCCTTTGCTGTGCCGTATTTGGTTTGCGGTCCTACAGCATTTGAATGACCCCGAGATTCTTGCATGTGAATACCAGAAAGAAGTCCTGATGGAAGTCCATACTTACCTTCAATACCGTTAAAATTGTATTTCGCAGCATTTGCTTGAACTTTGGCATTCACCTGGATAATTTGTTGCTGTTTTTCCAACTCCTTAGTGCGATCCTTTTCCGTCTTAGAACGCTTATCCTCTATATCTTTCAATTGGGTCTGAACCGATAACTCCCTGCCCATTAAAGCAATGGTGCCTAGTGGTAATTGCTGATCCGATCCTATAAGTCCCATTGCTTCTCGATATTTTAAAACCATATCAGCAGACTCTTTTGTATATCCTTGAGCATAGAGTCTTAATCGCTCTTCGTTAGAAGCGATATTATTGAGAGAATTGCTTATAAACTTTTGAATATCAGCATCTAAGCCTTTGACTTTTTCAGACGTTACTACAGCCTCTTTACCTATTGCTGCCACACCTGTTGATGAGTTTGAAGCTTTATTCCCCATAAGCTCAGCATTAATGCCAAATACCTTAAGCGCCTCCTGAACCTTGGTTACAATTTCACGTTTTTCTTCATACAGCTTATTATCATCTCGAAGCTGCTTAAGCTGCTTTGGATCAATAAAATCAAGTTTATTTAATGCTTTGATTGCATCAACCTGACTCATTGTGCCTTCACGAACTTTGTTGGAAATTTCAGTAATCTGTAAGTTTCCACGATAAGCATTTTGCAATTCAATTGTATGAGCGTTAAATAAATAGTTTAAATCTCTTAACTCTTTATTTTGTCCTTTGAATGCTTCTTGTAAATCTGCTTGTGCACCTCTCTTTTGAACGCCTTGTAACTCAAGTAATTCTTGCTTGGTTTTACTCGCAATCTCAGTCTGTTCCTCAAGTTTCTTATTAGCTTCTGCTGTGCTATCACGCATAAGTAGATATCCAGCTGCAACAGCAGCAATCGAAATACCAATACCAATGGGTCCTGTCATTACACCTAATATTCTTGAACTAACACCCAAAGTAGCTGTTGCAGCGGCCGCCGATCGTGTTCTTGCTGCTGCTAAAGCAGTTTCAGCTATAGTCAATTCAGCAGTTACTTGAGCTTCTACTTGGCGTAATCCTGCCATGCGAGTTGTCGATTGAATTCGACCAAGGTCAGAAATTTGTCCCTTGAGTCTTTGAACCTCTAAAGCTTTTTCTGCTGCAATCGCAGCTAATGTGGTTTGTGTTCGCAAAACCTCAGCTTCTGCTGAAGCCAAGGCTGTTACTGCCGCTGCTCTTTCGGCCTGCACCGCTGCATATTGAATAATTGTTTGTTCAGCGAGTTGCTTAATCTTTCCATAACCCGCAACAGTGCTTGCATAAATTGCAGGAATATAAGTGCCAACCCAATATGCGCCGCCAATCATCGCGATATTTGTCACTGAATTTAAGTTTTCTGCGAGTGTCCCGAGTGAATCCGAAATTACAGTTGCAGCACCACTACCTTGCCCTGCTTCACCTACAAATTTGGTAACAGCATTACTTAACTGAGTAAACCCCTGACCAATGGTGAAGTTGGTTTTACCAAAATCTTCTTCAATCGAGCCTGACATTTTTTGAATTGCTTCAATCATTTTGTCTGTGGTAAGTAATCCTTGAGATGACATTTCTTTCAATTCAGCACGAGTTACACCCAAGCCTTTTGAAAATACCTCCATCAAATAGCCTGCATTTTCAGACATGGATACAAACTCATCGCCATTTAATGATGATTTATCAAATGACTGACCAAGCTGATATAGAGCAGCACTTGCGGCTTGAGCGCTTGACCCTGAATTACTTATTGATTTAGAAATTGATTCAGTAACTTTCGCAACCTGAGTCTGACTTAACCCTAATTTTTCACTGTTATATTGAATTTTTTGGTAAATTGCCGCTGTACCACCCCATGCCGCACCTGAACGTTGAGCAATATTAAAAGTATCTTTCATTGCTAGAGTGAGTTCTTTTTGAGTATCAGTCACCAAGCGTAAACGGTTGTTGAGATTGGTGTATTCATCCATCTTGCCAATCGCAGCACCAACAGTCACAACTCCCATCATATAGCCCGCAAGTTGACGACAGGCAACAGACATTGAGTTCATTGATGTGCTTGCATAGTTACCCGAGTTCTGAATACTACGAAGCTCACGATCTAATGCTTGAGCGTTTCTGCGTGCTTGTTCTGAGCTAATCTCAATAATAAGCGTACTGCGTTGTTCGGCCATATCACTTTCCTTTAGGCATAAAAAAACCTCCGTTAAGGAGGTAGATATGAAATTACTTTCATAAAATTTACTTTAGCGAATACAAAATTGCTGCCACTGATAGACCCAAAGTACTCAATGAAAGGATTAACAAAGCTATTCCTTGCAACATTCCCACACGATCAGCGCCTTTTGATGTCATTTTTCCATCTACCTTTAATTGTGAATTTGATGTATTCTTCTGCATATAGATTTATTTCCTCTTGTTCTTGCGTGATTCAACTGGAAACAAAAAAGCCCATGACTGCGAATCACGGGCTTTTTGCTTTTTTGGGTAATAAAAACCCCAACAATCCTAATTATCGGGGTTTTGTTTTGATCCTAAGAAAACCATACAAATTTAGCTCTCTTCTATAAGTGTAACTCTCTTAAAAAACCACCCGAAGATGGGTTATCAGGCTTAGTACTTTTTAATCAAATAATCCCGGGTATTGATCTAATGCTCTATAGCATGTCGAATTTCTACCTGTTTCTTCAAACTCTTCTTTTGCTGAAAATATTCCAAGTCTTGTAGCATTCGCCATGGATTTTTCACCATATTTCGCTATGCATTTCTTGCTTAGCTCATTAACAAGTTGCACCAATTCATTTCCTGAATCATCAGTTTCTAAATTACATTGTGCTTTGATTGTCATCACATAACCCAGAGTATCAGCATTATCTTTACAGTCCTCTAAGCTTGGATTATCTACGTCCAAAGCCCATGCATTAATTGCAGCAGTTGCAAGTAAAGCAGCTAAAATTGTTTTAAGTTTCATTATGCCCTCTTTAAAATATTTTCTATTAGTTTCAAGAAGATGGATTATACAAAAAAACCACCATTAAGGATGGTTTTGTTAAAGTAATACCTAAATTAATAACTTTTGCTGATAAGTTGCAGTAAACCAATCAAAACTTTTTACACACTCGATTAATTGTTGCTTTTCATCAGCCTTTACAAACTGCCAAGCCATACTCGAGCCATCAATAAAGTGATCATTCACTCTTCCCGCTATAACAGGATTCAATTTTTTGATTACGTCACCATACTCTCTCCACCATTCACGCGCCCATATCATGTGTGTTGCAAGGGCATGCATATTCTGTAGATCAGTATGTGAAAATTGCTTCTTCTCAGCATTACTAAATAAAGCAATCAAATGATGAACATATTCCACGGCGACAGGAATGGCATCGTAAGGAATCTCATTAATACTCAGTGTTCCAAAACGCTGATTAATGATTTTCCATGCATCACTTGAATTTAAATGTTTAGTCTTAGCTACAAGCATTGCGTGAGCATCATGTAATGGTCTGCGTTCTACCTTGGTTGTTTTGGCAACAGGAGCACCAACTTCTTTATCAAGTATGTCCAACACCCATTTGCGGAATTGCTTTGCGATTGCTGTTTTGGAAAACATTGCTATGAGGTGACAACCACGTAGTGAGAAAATGCGGATCGTTTTAGTTAAATTTTGGCTTTTCTTCGAGACACTCAAATTGAGGGTCTCGATATGATGCTCAAATATGAGAAGCATTAAAAAAGCACCCTAGGGTGCTTTTTTGGGTGGATTCCCATAGCAGATAGCTGCCATGTTATTTGCAAAATCAACGGATATCTTATCTTGGTATTCTTTTGTATCAAACCTAGGTTCTTTGTAAGCCCCAACAACAACTAAGCGATAAAAATCTAGGAGCTTGATAACGCCTTTGTCTTTTGATGCTGATTTTTCCATTCTATCAAGTGTCGCCATTTGCTCAGTTATGGGTGTTCCCCATTGACGCATCTGCATAATTGCGTGACTTAGTTCATACATCTGCTCACACTGTTTTGTAGCGAAAGTCTCGGCTGATGCAAAAAAACAAAATAAACCCAGCATCAAAATTCTTTTCATTGAAACGCTCTACCAATCACTTAAAAATAGCAAACAAAATAAATATAAGGCATACAATAATAATAACTAGGTTGATTAATCCTAATGTCTTATTGCCCTGTAAAGGTTGACCTTGCTGTGGTGAGGTAGCTTTCTTTCTTGGTGAATAAGATGAGTAAGATAAACCTGACCCCGGTATTCCAATCGTTGATCTAGTTCCTTTTTTGCTTATATTTACTTTTGCACCATTCTTACCAAGTGAAACGCTAGATATACCTTTCCCTGTTAAGTTGAGTTTAACCCCAGGTGCAAGCTTAATGCTTTTCCTGAATCTGAAGCCCATACATCACCTATTTACACACTTTTTTCGAAGCACTAATAGAACCATCATTGCAAACAAATTTCCCTGCCTGACAATGCTTAATTCCACCTTTGCCTCCAGAACAAGGTTGACGCCCCTTTGCTTCTGCTACTGAAACAAAACTCAAGCTTAAAATAATCCCTACTGCTAATATCTTCATTATTATCTCTTTTATGCTATTACATTTACTCAATGTAACAGATAATAATAAATTTGAGCAATAAAAAAGCACCTTTGGGTAGTTCTATGTATTTAAATTCACACCTTATTCCCTTCTAACCACTTCCCATCCAACGCAAACACACACTCAACAAACATTCTTTTATCCACGTCACAGCCAAAAATATCAAAATAGCTTTGAATATCCTGAAGTGATAATGGCTGATAAAATCCACCGCCATTCGGGAAAGCTATGAACTTTCTCGACTTGGCGATGAGATTAAAAGCATTGATGATGTGACTTGCGGTAAAGCTTGGCTTAAGTCGCTCAGGTGCCTGAATACCTAACTTTTCGTAGACCTCGGCTGTTTTCTCTTCGCACCACTGGATACCTCTTTGCTCGTAGTGCTTGAGGACTTTCCCACTTCTTCTTTAATCACTGCATTCTTTTGATCTCGCAACTCTTTAGCCTTGGCAAGAACAAATACAATAATATCGAAAGACTGCTTTGAACTTGTGCAAATCAGTTCAGATGTTTGATGCGAGTATTCAATCGGCTTTTTATCTTTACCAATTAAACCTGACCAACCAAGTAACAAGTGAGCTACAGATCGATTGAAGCCAAGTTTAGCTTTGATGGCACTTTCGTCTGTAATTTCTTTATAGCCGTTTAGCTCCTGTTCAGCTTGAATACCATTAAGCTCTAAGGCTCGATTAAATGATGGTTTATTGGCGCTTGCAATAAGTAGCTTTACGCCATCTTTGAAATCAAACCATTCAGACTTAAACTCAATCTTTTCTTCTTCGATTTCAATCAACATATTAAGGACCTACTTTTGGAATAAGAGTTAATGTTGGAGCTTCGTCAGCAACCGTGAATGAGAATTGAGTGGTTAGAATGTCACCTGCTTTACCACTTGGCAAAGGTGCTGAAAGCTGTAATTTAGGTAGAGATAATGTGTATTTATTACCTGCGCTGTCTTTTAAAGAGTATTCAAGCGAAATCGGCTCATTTAAGAATTGTTTTTCGTAAAGTTCAGCAGTGTTTTTAGACCAAGCAATCGTGAAGCTACCCGTGCCCTTCATGATGGTTTCTAAAATTGCAGATATATTATTTTCATAATCTAAGCATTTTTGAATCTGCATTGAATTATCAATAGTTAGATCAAGTTGTGTGACACACATCCCTGCTTTCTTTTGACCATCAATCAGAATATCACCGGTCGAAAGACTGGTTAAAACAGGTGCATCGACAGCAGGTGTTACGGTTCCTGTCGGTGCAACTTCATACGCTGTTCGCTTCATACCCATAATTGAGTATTTTGAAGTCACAATACCGCTGTCAGGAATCGACAAAGTCCACTGATTAAAATGACAACCTGTGAAAACTTGGTAGTTGTCAATATCCTTGAAACCACGCACCACTGAAAAAGTTTTACGTGTTGTGCCACCAAAAGTTAAAACATTGTTCACCCATTGATTAAATGCAACACCTTCGAGCAAATCGTCTTGAGTGCCGTATGCAAATTCACTTTCTAGGTCTCCTTGAACCTCAATACCTGTAACGAGTGTACCTGCAGCAATACGAGTATCTTTAATAGTTTGTGATTCAGTTGTAGTCGCTTTTGCATCAAGACCATTAGCTGTAAATGCAAAGGTTTCCCAAGTTGATGCAATCACACCCGGTGTTGCTTCAGAACCTACACGTGTGAGTTGCTTAGCTCCAGAACTCATGAAGTTCTCCTTATTTAAGGCATAAAAAAACCTCCATTGAGGAGGCAGTATGATTAGGTAATTAAAAAGCGCCCTTTTGGACGCTTGTCTTTAAGATTTGCTAGATGGGTAAATTGATGTAAATGGCAATTTGGTTATGTATCCCCCACATTGAGGACACTTATCATCAATCGTTGCGTAGTAAATACGCATGAGTTCTGAAATAGTTTTACTTTCAAGATCAGGCGGGGCTTTTGAGCACAATTTAATATTGTTTATCAACTCTAATTTTTCATTTTCAAATTGAATGAACTGTTTTTTCATTTGATAGAGTTCATTTATTTTTACTTTATTTGATCGCTTAACAATTTCGAACTCATATAATTCATGCGCTAGTTTTAGCCCTAAAGTTTCTGATGCATATTTTTGTGCGCTCTCACGATCATCAAATGATTTAACATGAGTGTAATTCGTATTTCTAGGTTCTGCATAATCACAGGTAAATAACTGGTATTCGCATAATTCTTCTGGCAATTCATTCATATCAATTCACCCGATAAGCTACATTCACATTATATTGATAATACCCATTATTCTCACCAGTATCCAAGATATTAGCCTCAAGCATTTCTAGGCGATTCACACTGTAGAATTGCAAATGATCAGACCATTTATCAGCGAGCAATGAAAGATCATTAGTACCTGAATTTAACGGTGCAAATAACTGAATAAAAACAATGCCAGTGGTTCGAGTGCAAGGCTTATTACCAATACCTGAAATAAAGCTCCCTGCATTTTTAACGGTAATCTTTACCCATATCTCACCCTTAGGTGGTTCAAAAGGCTTACCTTTAACAATTTGATTATTTGCGAGTTGAATATTGGTCTTTTTCATTCCTGTAAATGTACCAACACGGCTTAATATCGCTTGTAATGCTTCGGTATTGGTCATCATTTGTATTTCTCACAAACGTATTGGAATGTAAGCGAATACACTCCTAATGATGCTTGCTTGGAATGCCCATTTTCCAACGCAATCGCATAAGGTAAATTGTTACTAATAAAAACTCGCATTCCTAATCTAACATTTAGAATTTTCACCATTCCATCTGCAATAGCGGTAGCACCTGACTTATCTTTTTTCTGAAAGTCTTTGGTGTAATCCACACTACCAATTGAAACCCGATGATTACCACGAAAAGCTCCTGTATCTACAGGGCTTTTAAGTACAACACCCTGAAGCATTGCTGCTGTAATTTTTCTTTGCAATTCTGAGCCATCACGTAAGACTTGAAGCGTAAATTGTGATGGTCTTAATCCATTCCAACCCATAAATTTCACCCACCCCAAACCTTAAAACTATTCTTTCCGCAACTGCACTTTCCAAATAGCATTCACTGGATCAGCACCAATATTTACAACCTTGAACTCGCCTTTTACTGTGACCCATATATCATTAATCTGTGGCACACCATCAACTTCATTTTGTAACACAGTGGCTTTACAGTCCGTAACCTGATAATCATTAGGCTTCACCATATCTTTGTGATACGAGCCAAATAAGACACCACGACCACTATAAGTTTCATTTCCAATAATAGGATAGGTCTGTGTAGCAAAATCCATTTCGCCACTGTAAATTATCTTAGTACATGTAAATTCTGATACAGCATCTTCTAAATCAGTACTGAATGCTTCGGCAATGTCAGTTTGCAGTTCGTCTCTTAAACCCATTTAAGCCTCACTTTCTTCATACATTGCAAATAAGTCTTGTGCGATTGATTGAATTGAATAAGCTTCGAACTCTGTGCTTGGATTATTCTCACCCATTCGCTGCCTAACTCTCTGCCATATATGCACAGCTTCATGAAGCAATAAACCGTGAATTTCTACAGAAGTACGTTTTGATGTATCACCTATCTGCACAATGGCAAGAGAATCATCATTATAAAAGTTTACCTGAGCATCACATCCATTCGACATGAATACATCAACATCATTCATATTATCGAAGAGTATATCCATATGAAGCTGATTACGTGCCAATGTATATTTAACGTGTTGGAATGGCGAGATATACCACTCAGGCACATAGTTGTTATTCATTGTTAGCGTCTCACATTAAAGCTAAACCCACTCTTCGGTTTTAAGCCATCGACTGAATCAATAAAAGCTAAAGCAATCTGTTCAAAGCTTGATATGGCTATAGATCCATCTTGAAATTCTTTTTCAGACTCAACCGAATCAGCTTTAACTTTCTTGCGTTTTAAAGCTTGATCTTGTCCGTTATAAATAACTTTAGCCAAAATACCTTTGATGATTTCACATGAAGCTAATTTTAGATTTTCATGGACTGGATCTGGGACAAATCCAACTTGGTTTTTCATCCAAATATTCGATAAGAGAATAAGTCGAGCCTTATCACTATCTGGTGCAAAATCCGCTCCAAGATTAGATTCAGCTTCAGTAATAGTGATAAAGCTCATGGGTTATTCCTTTAGTGATTCCGCCTGAATTGCTTCTTCAGTGGCTTTGGCAGTCTTAGCTTCAGCAGCAGTTGGCTTTTTAGCTGCGGCTTTAAGTACTTTAATTTCTGCATCAGCTGCTAACAGAGTTTTTTCAGCAGTGAGCACTTGATCTTTAAGCTGTGAGTTTTCCAAATCAAGAGCTTTGATAACTTCACGTTCTTTACCTAGTTGTTGCTTTAAGTCATCATTTTCAGCAACCACCTTTTCGCATTCAGCTTTTGCCTGATCAATAATGGTTTGAAGTTCTGGCGTGATACTGACTTTAACATCAACTGTTAGCGGTTTAGCTTTCGGTAGCTCACGCTCTTCAACAGCAATGTCGAGTTTTTCATAATCGGTCTTAATTTGTAGATAGTCACCATAGATTACGACCGTCTGAGCATTTGATTCAGGCTTTAAATAATATTCAGGGTTCTGAAATGAACCTTGCTCATCAATTCCTGAACTTTTCTTTGCATAGATAATTTTCATTTCTTTCTCACAAAAAGAAAGAGGGCTAATGCCCTCTATTTATGGTGTACCTGACAGATCAAGCAAGGTACCTGCAGTCATCTTGTTGCTCGTAGCGTACTTCTTCCAATTTGCATCCGCACCAAGCAGTGCAAGTGTTGGATTTGCACCTTTTGATGAATCCCAAGAGTAACCAAGCAGATCTAAATTGAATGTACCTTCAGCACGCATACCGATTGCTAAGTTTTCTTCATCATTGATATCGTATGCACGGAAGCCTGGTGCTTGTGATTCAGTTACAGTTAATGCACCTGCCTGTAAGCCAAACGCATCATTGTCACCTACTAAATCAGTGACTAGAACAGGTTTACCCAATGTTCCTGGTAATCCACCATAAATCACAAGTTCAGATTCACCATAGACTTGATTGGTCAGTGCTTCATCAACAATATCGAAATATGTATCAGAGTTCATAACCCATAGAGAGATGCGCCCAAACTTGTCACCAAATTTACGCATGCCTTTGGTTAGGGCTTTACGACCATCAGTAGCGATACTACCTTTAGCAATCATATCAGGGTTGCTTGTGATAGCTGCTTTAAGTGCTGTTAGACCATATTGCAAACGACCTGCAACTAATGCATCAGCTAAGTCATAACCGATGATCTCAGCAAATTCTTCAGGTGAACGTGCACGGCGTTTAAATGCCTCTTCAGTGGAAGAGTATGGACCATATTTGTATGGAGTTTTCACCCCAACCATTTCACCTGCACCAATCTTTTTAGGTGTAACTTTTGCTACTGAGTTCACATCACGATGCTCAATACCACCACCAACGCGATAGAACGATTTTTGACTAAAATCCCCCTGAATAACTTCGTTCACATAACGAATCGCACCGTTTGATGCTTTGTTAAATACATCAAGGTTATCTTGCAAGCGTTCCAAGTACGCTGTTTGTGCCAATTGATTATAAATAACCATGTCACTGTTAACTGTAGTCATTACGACTCCTTATTTTGGAAGTTTTAAATATGATTCTTGACCATGTGCTTTTAGGTAATCTGACTTGTCTTTAGCAGTCATATCGCCACGTTTAAGCCCAGAGTTCTGACCACCATTATTTTGGAATCCACCGCCACCTGATCGATTACCGTTGAGAATTGAATCTTTATGTTGGTATCCATCAACCAGAGTTTCTAAAGCTTCGTCAAAATCAGCAACTTCACCTGGGCGAGCACGTGAATAAATCTTTTGACCATCTGCACCAACCGCCACAACTTTTCCATCTTCAATTTGGAAGTTCTTCCCAAAAGTGGCTTGAATCATGTCAACTGGCACGGCGATATTGTCCTGAATGAACTTAGAACGAGCGAAACCACCCCCAATAAGTTCGTTATGCAATTGCGACTGAAATGCATCACGCTCCTGAACAATAGGAGCATATTTATCTTCAACAGCTTTAATTGCTTCAGCTTTTACTTTTTCGACTTCACCAGCATCCACCAGTTTTTTATCGTCAAAGTTTTTTAAGGTTTCAAGTGCTTTAATTGCAGCTGATGGGTCTTCAATACCTGCAAATGCTTTAAGAGAGGTTTCAGCAGTTTCATAGCGTTCACGATTGGTTTTAGCCTCACCATTTAAACGACTGATTGTTGCCACTGTTTGCGGTGCATCATGAGCAACTTCTTTACCGTCATCATGAATATACAAAGGCAAACCTTGTTCGTTTACTTCCGCATAAGTCTTGTTTTCAATCGTTACTGTTTTAAGTTTCATAAGTCATCCGACCCTTTTTAAGTGAGCATCCGCTCGTTGCGCCCCATTCATCCGAATTTCAGGCAATAAAAAAGCACCTCGGAAGGTGCTGTTATTTGTTTTAACTATTGGCAAATAGGCGGTAGCCTTCCAGTTCCCATAGCTTGTTTTCTGCATGCTTTTCAGCATTACTACGCGCCAAACGTTCGCCGATATCAGCATCAAAGTTTTCAGCATTCACACATGCACTAAAACCTGTAGCCAAGAAAATTTGCCATCAAGAAAGGCGTGGACAAATGTGGATGTTGTTCCACCTGGTTGTTGTTCTACTGTGTAAGTTACACGATCTTTTAAAGCATCAATATGTGCTTTGGTTACACGAGGTGCTACAGCTTTTTCTTGCAATTCTTGCTCAGTTACTACTTTAGACATTTTCTTTCTCACAAAAAAAGCGCCCTATTGGACGCCGTTGGTTTTAAATTAATTACTTTGGGTTGAATGATCGATCTCTGAAATCAGTACCATGAATTTTATCTAATGATTGTGCCTCTTGGTGAAAGCTAGGCTTTAATGCCAGTGACGCAATCCAAATATCATTGCGACATACAGGACAATTCAGCACATATACCGTTTCATTTCGGTCTGTCTTTGCTTGCGCTTCATTCTTTTGGAATTCAAGCACCGAATGACACTTACCACATGAAGTTGTGTAGATCTGCAATTCAGGCGGCGTGCCTCGACTAATTATTTTCATTGTTCACCCAATATATTTTTGAAGGTTTCTTTATCCAAAGCCTTAAGCTCAGCCAATGTATAACCGCGCTTATTCAATGGATCTGCGAACTTATCTAAGCTGTACTCGCCTTTTGTGTATAACTCATATTTGGATTTACCAAGCCACTTACGCTTAAATCCATCATCTTGATCTTCAAACCAAGACTTAAATGATGTATTGGCATCAACCTGACCGATCTTGCCGTCACGCTGATCTTTGGGTATATCCTTCACAGATCTGTTATCAGCCACAAATGGACGCTTTCCTGCAACGTCACCATCCTTATCACAACCCACATAAGTTGTGCGATTATTTGGATGAACTGGAAAGCGTGGTCTAGATGGATCATTAACGTGAAATAACTTGCCATCTACTGAAGCACAGTACTTGCAAGTACGACCATCCAAAGTTGCAACAACTTTTACATATTCATAACCAAGCGCTTTGTATGTATCAATGTACGAGGCATTACTTACATGACTTCGAGCTGTCCGAACTTGACGTTCAATGACATGCCTTTCAGATTCAAGCAAACCATCTTTATAATCATTTGCCTTTTTACCTTTTATTCGCTGAACAATCTGCTGATTGGTTTGACCTTGTGAAAATCCATCACGAATGACGTATTCCACTTTCTTACGCAAACTAGCGGCAATATCAGAAAAAGGGTAATCGACTAACTGACCGCCTGAAAATGGCATCTTCTTGGCTTTTTGATAGATCTTCTCACCATCTACGGTGAGCTTTTCACCCATCAATTTGATGGTATACCCCGCTTCATACACCGCTAATGCAACAGCCGACTGTTCAAAGAGCGACAATAAGTCAGAATTCAATGAAGAAAACCACTCATTCAGAATGGTTTTGATTTCTTCAATATTAGAACTGGACTTAGATTTACTTAAAAAATTAAGACCCCGTAGAGCCTTACGCTCTGAGTCGGTTAGGTCTTCAAATAACTCGCTTAATTTAAGTAGCTGCTCATTAGACAACTGATCAAAGACTCTGATTAGATCATTTACGTTATGAGAGGATGCCCTGAATAAATACGCTTGGTGCTGTGACAACACATCAAGTAAGGCTTTCTGTGCTTCAACATTCATATCTACTCATCCATATTTATAGCACCATCATTTGCCTGCTCAATCAGTTTCTCTATTTCCTCCCACTTATCTTCAGGGAATGTGCCTGTTTGTTCGTACTGATACCAAACTTTCATTGGGAATCGACCGCTAAGACACGCTTCATAAATCAACTTAGATCGAACAGCATCATATTTCTGCTTATTAAAATCTTGAGAAATAACATAAGTCAGTTCATCAGGCTTAAGATCATGATTTGGCAATGCAAACTTCGCACACCAACGCAAAGCCATCTGAAATGCTTCACTAATATTTGAAACGGCGAGAGACAATACTGAATGCTGAACAGAATCCTCATTATCAGCCTGTGTGGCTGTTTTATTGGCAGAACCAACCTCAACCAACCGAGCACCCATTTCCTTCATCTGCGCCCATTTATCAGTCATGAGTTGTTTAACCAAATTATTCTCTTTGGCTTGAACTACATCGACTTTTGCAGGGAAGCCTTTGCGTGAACCAACCGACAATCCCTCCTTTTTCACAATTTCGTATTGCTCATGAGTGATTTCAGGCATACAGATAATCGGCTGACCAACAATAAACCCCGATTCTTCCACGTCAGCGCTATTACGATAATGTGCAAGGCTCAAGTCCGTCAATTCAAGTAAAGGTGCATTATATATTTCATCTGTATTATCTATAGCGCCACAAAAGGTAAATGGAATGTAATCCCAATGTCTACCATGATAATCAGTAGGTATGTATTGTGGTCCCTCTACCCAATTGCCTTTATCGTTTTGCTGATAGATTTGAACTGTGTAAATGAAATCACCCTGACCTGCATCTTCTAGTCGCAATAATCGATACTGATCCTTGGTTTCACGCCCAAATCCATCTGCTGTACGAGTAGCTACTGATTCCAATATTTTTACAAATGAAAGCTTCTTTTGGTTCCCGACAATAATATGGTCCCAATCGTGAACAGACTTAGTATTTAATACATGAATCATGGGGAAAGCATTTTTCTGCTTATCCTCGGCACGACTTCGACTTGGTCCCACTTGCGGATAATCAACGTAAATACCACAACGGTAGTTACGCTGAATCAAATCCAAAGCTCGTTGTGAGTTTTGATAAATAGAACGCCCAGAACCATCAGAGTTTCGTTCTAAATACTCTAGATCATCGGGTCGCTTAAAGTCAGGCAGTTTATTGAATGCTTGGCCGACATTACTCTTATGAGTTCGACCCGTTACCCCGTAAAACACGGCGCGATCTAGGTATTCTTTATATTCATCATCAGAAAATGTTATAGGCTTGGGTAGATAGATTTTACCCTTATCTTTAACTGCTTTCTGCCCCTTACAAACATCATCTACTTTTACCCAAGCGTCAATATTCGCACTGTATTCAGCGTGCTTTGATGTAATTGTCATTATCTTCGTCCAAAAATAGGGATGTCGCGGATGCTTAGCACTGGCTTAATAATTGGGAATCTCTTTGCTAATGGGTAACCACCAGCATCACCAACATGGTCTAAACCTGATTTCTTATCAGGCATACCAAAATCGTCATACACTTGCTGCTCAAGTGTTTCCGTAAAGCGTGGACACTTATTAGTATTTACCAATAATGTACGTTCACCATCACCATTTAGAATCAATGCATTTACGGAGTTAATACGGTCTTTAATAGCAGGGTTTGTTCCACTAACCTCCACCCTAAATCCTTTATCACGTAAAATTTGATGATCCGACTCACTGCTATTTTTTGATGATGTTGATTGTCCTGCAGCATCTGGTATTACAGTCATCTCATGAAACGGGAACCTTTCAATAAGTAATGTGGCCATCGTTGGTGTATCGCGCACTCCAACCATCTCATCCAAAGCCAATGGTTTACCGTCACGAATGACATAAATCACGGCGGCCATTTTTAAGACGTTAAAGTCCATACCTATGATTAAGTTTTCATGTGGCTGAATCTCTTCATCGGTATGATTTAGCTTTCGATCAAAATCAGGGTAGACCGCACCACTCGTTAAGTTGACGAATTGCCCACGTAAATACGCTGAAATCAATTGCGGTGGATATGACTCATATAGTGATGAAATATAATCGTCTGGCAAGTTGGCTTCATTGTCATATGTAGAAGCCTGAATCATTCCATACAGTGCACGCTTTGCAGGGGTTAAATTTGCCTCTTTCACAAACTGCTGATGCGTGAACTTAAATCCTTCAGGTGTGGTTGCAACATCAATACCATTGATTAGACCAGGATGTTTCACACGCATACGAGCAATGATCTTACGCCATGCCTGTTGAGCCTTAACCGTTGGCATGACATCCAACTCATCAATCAAAGCACGTCCGATCTTAAAACCTACAATCGTTTGAGGCTTTTCCATAGATCGACAAATGATTGTGCTTCGATATTGACGACCGTAATAAATATCAACTTCTTTATTTGATTCATAAATCTTAGTCTTTAAACCCCAATCAAATGCCACTTCATCAATGGTTGGAAAGAAGATATCTCGAATCTGCGGATAGGTTGGTGCAAAATATCCAAGTGGCACCTTAGGAAATTCCCATGACTTATCGCAAAGACTTGAACAACCTACCCATGTTTTTCCTGATCCAAAACCAGCAACAAATGCACGGAACTTGTTTTCTAGCTTTAAGAAATTAGCCTGAGGTACATTCAGGGTCGGATTGATGTTCGGCATTTGATTTACTCGCATCCACGACCTGTATGGTCACTTTGACTGGAGTTGGATCATCAGCCCCCTCACCATCACCATTTTTAATCTTGTCTATTTCAAGCTGCTTTAGTTGAATGTCTAGAAGCTGAATCTCATAACCCTGCATTTCATCCTTAAACTGCCGAATTAACTTCAGTCTCAATATCCTATTCATTTTAGGATCGTCATAGATTTTTTGAAGCTCAGAAAGACGTACTGCTTTATTAGCCAAAGGGATTCCAAAAACATTAGTTTTGAAATCACTTCTAGTTTTATGAAATAAGTCCTTTAATTTTTTGCTGAGATTTCTACCTGTGGACTTGGTTGGGTCATAAGCCGACACCTGTTGACGTTCAATTTCAATGTTAAATTCTTGTTTTACAGCATCAGCTACCTGTTGAGGTGTTTCAAAGCAAGCAAGAGACTGAACTATAAAGATTTTTATAGGCTCCCTTAGTGTTGCCATAATTACCTCTTTGTAAAACTACGTAAAACAAAATAGCCAAAAAAAAGAGCCTTTCAGCTCAATTAATCAAACACGTTCCGCAGCACTTGGAAATATTTAAATCTGAAACGAATGGCGCATTTTTCGAAATCTCAACCATACGCTTAACACTTTCATTTGCTCCCCACCGCTTAATAACTCCGAAGAACTCTTCCACATCGTGACCTGCTAAATAATGCTTTGGTAGGCCTGTCATCTCGCTATAAATTGGTTCGCCATCTTCATCACGTTCTACGCCTATGTGATACAGCTCATGCTCAATCAAAGCACAGAACTCACGGTCATTCGAGTTTTCACAGAAGCTCGCATCAACAGTAATTAAGTACACTGGCACAAATCCAAACCAATCTCGCATCTGCTGTTCTTGACGAGCCTTACGCCATCCACCTTGATTAAACATCACTTTTTCACATTGGCCTAAGACCATACGCTTTTTAGCCATACATGCAGATGATGCCCATGCAAATGCTAAAAAAGTTTCATCATCGTGAAGTAACTCTGCAAGGTGGTCATGATCAGGGTTATGAAGTGCCCCACCAATAGTTAAGAAGTTTTTTAATACCCATTCCTTTAGATCCACGGCGGGTTCTAAGCGTATTGTTTCCTCTTCCTCTGCTCGATCAATTAGATCCATCGGTGGAAATGGTCTGATCTGTTCCATTGAATATCTGCCTCTTTAATTTTTTGAGCCATCCGCTTGCACGATCAACATCAATCTGCACTGGGCCTAACTCATCAATCTTGTATCTCGTAGCAGATTCAATTCGAACTACTGTAAATCCCATTGCTTCAGCATCATCGTAACGATCCAAGCTCCAAGCCTTATTCGCCAATTTCCCACCGCGTCCACCAGACCAAGGCCCACCAGAAATTTCAACTAAAATTCTGTACTCAATAAGATGAAAGTCAAAACGCCAATGCTTTGTAGATTTGAATTGGAATTTCTTTTCATATTTAATTTCAAGAATTTTTAATGATTGCTCGAAATCTTCTTCAGCTTCTAAATATTTTTCTTTGGCTTTGGGTAGTGGTTTAGTGCGTGACTTGGTTTTTAGTGGGCGTTTCTTGGTTTTCCAGAAATAAGTATCAGCATCCATATATTACGCCCATAAAAAAAACCACCCGGAGGTGGTATACATTTACTTAGGTGACATCAATAGCTCTCGACCATCTTGTAAATATACTTTAACTTCTCTTACGTTATGTGGATCACAGTTCAAGATATATCGAACCGATTGACCATACCCCAATGGGTTTTCACCACTGCTATATTGTATAGGGCAATTTCCCCTATTGACTTCAACTCGATCAACTTCTACATGATCAGAAAGCGATAAGATGTCAAGGTAGTAAGTCGTAACAATTTGACTGTTAACAACAGTAGAATCGACATCGACTCTATACTCCATCCTCACATCACTCTCTGACACTTCATCTTCGGGAGCTTGGTTAGCATCATAATACTCAGTAATAAAATCTCGTACTTCCTCAACTGCATAACCATTGATATTTTCAAGATATTTTTCAGCCAATTCAGTCGTATCAGGGGACTTTGATACATCTTTAGAAATTACACGCAACTTTTCAAGTTCTTCGCTTGTAATATCGTTTGGTATATGGGCTTGCACAACCGTAGTACTTTCTTCTGATATTTTGTTTTCAACAACAGGCTTTTTCTCACAACCCACTAACAGTGTTATCAAAAATGAACTTAAAACAATTTTTTGTATTTTCATAATGCACTCTCTTTAATTTACTGCATTATAATAAAAATTATTTTTTAAAATAGATATTTAAATAAAATCAATCTAAAACTATAAATTGATTTCAGCAACCACACAAAGCCACTCGTAAATTCTTAATCTGCTTTTCAGTCGAATCATCACATTATCAATTACAATTAATTGACTGTGTCTTAAACCAGTTCTACTTAGATCCAGATATTTTGACAGCTCAGCACTGCAAAACTCTAAGTATTGTTTTGCTAGCACTTTATCTGCCACACCAACATTGTTATTTATTCTGTGCCGTATAGGATTCGGCCTTATGATCTATATTCATTTTAAAGAATAACCGCATTTTTTAATTTCTTCATTATCAAACTTGCAATCAACATCTTGAGCAATGCAAATATCAAATAAGAAAATTAATAAAAAATGAAGTCAGTATATATATCATTTGGATTCATTATTCCCTTTGTCAAATAATTCAAGTTAATTGTTGGAAGTCCATCTCTTTCCACTATAACTTTTATATGATTTGAATTATAAACTTTATTAGCAATTGAATCATTAGATAGATCTTTTTGCTCTGGAGAATTGTACTTAACATAATTTAAATCAATATTCGGATCGTTATTAATTTCAATTTCCCATGCTAATTCTGATAAATGATCAAAAATCATTGTGACTTTACATTTAATGTTTTCTGTATAGCAATCCAACTCCACCAAATCTAAGTCAAAGTTATTGGGCGATATTTTTATTACGCCAATATCAGGATTATTATGAGCAAATATTGACACCCACCACTGTTTTATCACGTAAGTCTTAGATGGGGTAGATCCTTCGATAACACGATCATATTGTTCATAATGAAAATTAGGATTTTGCTTTGAATTTTTCCATTTTAAATTAGTCTCCTGAAAAAATTTAATAGAATTAGCCTCACCTATTAGTGCCTTTTTTTTCTCTGTCTGTACAGATATAAATAGACCGATACAGATTGCAATCACCAAACCCGCAAACAAAGTAACTTCAAATCTATTTTTAAACACTTCTATTTATTCCCTACAGCTAATTTTTTCAAATATATAAAGCCCACATATTTATGAACAAAAATATCCATAACATTAATACAATTATATCTAATTAAAATTCAAGTAATAATGAAATTAAAAATATCAGATGATTACTTTCGAGATGCATCACACGCCACCTTCAAACGCTCCATTGCATCCGGCAACATTGGTGCTGTCATCATGCCACGGTAATTCATACATTCAGGTGTTTCTTTAAATTGTTGAGGCTGATTACTCATACAACCCGATAAAAATAATGCTGAAAATAAAATGTACTTCATTATCTCATCCTATATTTTTAATGAATTTAAGTTTAAATAATTTTTAGCAAATACTGTGTAGGAATTTGGCACGCAATACAGGCTTCGAACCGGTGACCACCCTGCTCCACCCAACTGAGCTAATAGCCCATAATAAAAAAGGATGTGGTGATCTGCCACACCCTTGCCTTAGATTACGATATTGATCAGCTCGGCAACTGATCTACCGCTACTCAACACAATAAACTTCTCAAAGTTAGCTATTGATCTGCTTTGTGTCTTTCATCTTCATTAGTCGGGGTGTCACCCACAATTTGAGGCTCTGAGGCTAACTCAATGTGTGACGAAATCACATTGGATTCAAACCAATTTATACGGCTGGTTTCAGCATCCCACCGTTTGCGCTTTTAGCTAGCATACCAAACACGTATAGCAGCGTCACAAATCCAAGTTGCGCTAAGGCTTACCTACTTCATAATCATTTCCTTTTTTCTAATTTAAAAAAATTCAGACATTAAAAAAGCCCCACATTCCTGTGAGGCTTTAGCCTTTATCTTTTGCGCTGATTAAGGATTATGTTGCTTTGAATTATACCAATAACACCACTTTTTAATAAAAATAAGGAATATCTAAAATTTTAATAAAAGATACCTAAGCGCCTTTTCACATCTTCGGATTCAGTAAAAAAAGTCCTATCACCGCACCAAGTAATACTACCGAAAGAAATAAATAAGTATTTAAGTTGTTAAAGCTTTTAATAAAATTCCACATTAGCTATCCCTCGAAATGGCTGTGGTATTTTAATGAAATGTTAATTATCTGCAACATACCAATTAGTATAATAAATCGAACTTTTCAATAAGCAAAAAAATACCCACTTTCTAGAAGTAGGCATGGAAAACTAAACTGTGTGGATTACCATAACTTCGTCCACTATAGCAGAAATATGCCATATCCTGTCCGGACAGTCAATTGATTCTTAATCGCTTATCGTGTCCATTTAAAAAGTATTTCCCTGCAAAAATCATACTATCTAATGCTGTTCTACCTAATTGGAATTCATGTTCCATTTGACGCAAAGACATACCACGTACATTTTTTTCAATGAAAAGCTTTACTGCTGCTTTAGCTGAATCACAGATGCGACTTGAGTATTTTAAATCAATAATAATTTTTCGTACTTCATCCGCCTCAAAATCATCAATTTCACAAATCAATTGATTCTTACGTGGTGCCGCCCCTTTATTGTTCTCACAGATCAACCAATAAATTTGATTCACGCCTAAGCTATCCGGCTCATTCCCTGATTTCATGCGACAGGTCTGAATATATGCCCCGTACTGCTTAAACCATTCTTCAGCTGTGAACTTAGACCAATCCATCACTTTAACCATCGCATTCATCCCATCACCCCACTAATCGTCTAATTTCTTCAATCGCCAAACCGCTTTTAACCTGCTCAGTGCTATACCGATACACTGAATAACCCAACAATTGAGCCGAGTTATATTTCTCCATATCCCCTAAATATCCCTTTGCCCTCGTATGCCTCCCATTACTCCAGATCCCACCTTCAACCTCGATCAAAATCATTTTGCCTACCAGGTGGAAATCAGCTCTCCATTTCCTTTTCGGATCGAATCTAAACTCCTGCTCAAATTCGATCTTGTACGCTTTCAATTGCTGAGATAACTTTGCCTCTCCCTCACTGACAGTCCGCTCTGCTTTAACCGTGATGCGACGTTTAACTTGCTTCTTTGGTGCATAAAGCTTTTTGTATTCAGCAAGTGAAATACTGCTCAAAGAACTCTCTCCAACATTGCTAAACAAGAACGGTATGCAAATGCATATTCTTGATTTTGTTTCTGAACAGCTTCGCTTATTGATAATCTCAAACTTGAAAGTAAATGGAGATGTAAGCTGTTTAGCTTTGACCATTTGCACTTGTATTCCTCAAGTTCCTTTTCCACGATCTCCAATCGCTCAACTGCTTCAACGTGTGTGATATGGTTAAAGCACTCGCCGCCATATTTGCAATGACCTACTTCGGGACAATCCTGTGCAGCGTTTTGACAACGGTTAATTGCTTCTGCATAGGTATTAGGATCGAGGCTAAGTAAATCCTGCTCACAAGATATTCTCTTCATGCTGTCACCCTTAAAGTCGTTGTTTTAATTACACCCTTCTTTAATGCCCATGCCACACAAATCTCACAACGACAACCGCGCTTGGTATACTGCGTATTCGTGCCGTGCTTCACTTCATCAACTAGATTTACAGCCTGCTTTACCACACCACCACGCGCTAAGAATTTTTCCATTTCTGTTTCTAGATCTTCACGTAAATGACGCTTGGCCACTTGTTGTGCATGTGTTATATCCTTTCCAATTCGAACTGATTGAATGCGTTGATTTAGAATTTCATTCATGCTGTACCACCTGTTCGAGAATCAGCCCAATTACATTCAACTACAGTTAAGCCGTCATGTTGAAAGCGTGACCATAGACGATCCCCCAAATCCATCACTAATTCATCCCTGGTCATATTTGAAATCAACATGGTTGGTTTACATGCGTCATAACGTGCATATAAAACTTTGTGTACAAGTTGCAGTCGATTCTCAAAACGATCATGCAATCCGTACTCATCAAGAATTAACAAGTCCACATCCGTAAAGCGGTAAATCGCACCGGCTTCGCTGTCATCGGCTTTTGTCCATGCATTGGCAATCTCATTCGCCATATCTTCAGAAGTGACGTAACGAGCGTATTTACCCTTGTCTAAAATGTTTCTAGCCGAAGCGCAAGCCAAATGGGTTTTACCTGTGCCTGTACGACCCACCATGATTAAATTTCGTTTAATGCCAGAATTGAAATCTTTCACGAAAGATGCACATTGCGATTTAGTGTGTTGCTGTCCATTGTTTTGCACCATGTAATTTCCAAAACCACTTTCAACATGTCGACTTGGGATCTGAGCGCCTTCAAAGTGTTTTTTACGAACCATGGTATTCACAGCATGAGCATGTTCTTTTTGACTTTGAGCTACTGAATCAATCGAACA
Organism: Acinetobacter sp. TY2; assembly: GCF_046269225.1. Taxonomy (NCBI): domain Bacteria; kingdom Pseudomonadati; phylum Pseudomonadota; class Gammaproteobacteria; order Moraxellales; family Moraxellaceae; genus Acinetobacter; species Acinetobacter sp. TY2. The sequence goes on along the minus strand of NZ_JBJZOR010000026.1, from coordinate 6,974 downwards.
TTGTTTACAGTTGATGTGACCACCTAGTTTCACCATCACGGTTTGGTGTATCGGGCAAATCTGATTTGAAGATTGGATATCAAATCCGTAAAAATGAGTGTTCATATCAAATCTCCACAATCAATATCGTCTGCAGGTGCATGGTGATTTATCTCACCCCATGCGTCGTTTACGTTGCGGTTGGTTGCTTGAGTTTTTTTGTTATCAGTGCGTACTGATTTTTTCGCTGATGGTTTGCGCTTCACCCATTTGACAAAGTGAGAATACATTTGAGTATCGGTGATCAATCCTAATTTCAAGCGTGGTGAGTAATGTGAGTTCACCTCAAGTAATACCTGGTCAACCTGATCTTGAGTCATTGGTTGTTCACCAGAGCGTTGCAGCCAAGAATTCAGAGAATGCAAATCAGGTACCCAAAGATTTAAAACTTCATCAACCGAATTTTCAGGTGAATTCTCTTGTGTATTTATATCTGTAGTAATCTCTGTAGTAGTCTCTGTATTTGTCCCCTGTTTGAAATGGGGAGGGTCTACCTTTTGAAATGGGGAGCCTCCCTCTTTTGAAATGGGGAGGGTGGTCATTTCAAAAAGTACAGGGGTAACTAGCTCAAGAAATAAAACATTGTTATATTTCTGATTGTTAGACTCAATTGTACGAAAATGACGTTTGATTACCCCAAATTCCTCAAGACGATCAAAAGCCTCCTTCACTTGTAGTTTTGAGAAGCCAAATTGATCAGAAAAACTTTGATATGAGCGCTGCAAAAGATCCGCTTTAAACTTCTTTTTTACGCGCACAATTTGCCCAGTATACTCATCTCGCACCACCGTTGGACGATGCCAATAGATGACTTCTGAGAGTAAAATAATGGCATTTAAATCAGGTTTCCCATTGCTCATTTTGAAAATTTGATACCAATGTGCAGGGATAATATTCCCCTCAAAATGCGTATTCCCAATTTGATCTACAACATCATGCCCAGTACTAAAATGATTCACTTAACACCCCCACACAGCTTCACCAATCCACGCATTTCTAACTGTCGAATAATGCGTGGTGGGATAAATTCGTTTTTGATCTTGTACCGGGTACGTGATTGCTCTTTGACCTGAATGAGCGGTTCGCCATCTTGCATTAAACGGCGAACTGTTATGGCTTGCCCCCCCCATTTGAGTTGTGTGCTCGATGAGGTAGTATTTTTCCTGCGCTGCTATCGCATCATTCATTTTTGACAACGGCATCACAGCAAGTTCTAGTGCTGTGTAGATGCGTACCGGCTCAAGTAATGGAATGGCTGTTTCTATCGGTGCTTTTGATAACTTGGCTTCTTGCCCTCTTTTTGCTGAATATCTCATTGACCACCAACCTTAGGTTTTACATACCCGCCAAATGCTTCTATCGTTTGAGTCTTAATCAAACTCGTAATAACTTGATGTGCTAACCAAATAGTGATTTTGAATCTGTACGCCATCTTCTGAGCCAACTCTTCTTTGGTTACTGCAGCGTTGTCTTTGTTGTAGCCACGACACTCGAGGTTTGCCCTTTTGATTTCATAAACTTCGTTCAACACACGCAATGCAGGTTCATAGAATGACTGCACACTTTGCTGTTGTTTAAACTCAGGTTGTCTTTGGAATTGACTATTCATGAAACCTCCGCTAAAGCTTGTTCAGCTTCGGTTAAACGGCGGTTGGCATTGAGCTCTGTGGCTGATGCAGGACGAATTTCTTTTGGCACCACCGTTCGCCCCCATAGACCATCTGTTACTCTAATTTTTCCATTTGGATATAAATACTTAACATCTAATAATTCATTGCTAAAATTTGTGAAATAGTTCGTGAGTACAACCACATCCCCAACTAAAAAGTCATTATTAGTTAATTCCAATTCCGCCGAATTCGACCGAATTAAACAAGTATTACACTGCTCTTCTTTAAAATCTGTGCACTTGTTAGCGCATGGATGTTTTGGTATATTTGATTTCATATTCGATGCTTCCTAAGTTTTGAATTACTAAAGCCTGATCTCATCCATCAGGCTTTTTCTATTTCAGATCCTGATGTGTATTTCTTCATCTGTTTTAAAGCTGCTTGCTCAACAGCTGTTGCCAATTCAACTAGGTTTTGTGTGAGTTGGTGGATTTCTTCATATTCTTGCGGTGTGATAACACCATCCTCATACGCCTCATAAACAACCTTGTTAGCCTTCCCTGACTTAATGTTGTGTTGCATCATTGCCTCAAAAATCGACAACTCATGATGCTTACTACGGTCACAAGTCACAGGCACTAAAGCAAAACCAAGTTCATGCGCCCAAATCTTTAATAGCGCAGGGTTTTGTGTGTAATAAAGAATAGCTTCGAGTTTTTTTAAACTTGGCAGATGATTAGGCATATTGATATTTGCGTAATTGCAAATAGTGTTATGTGAATCCCCTACTACTTGAGCAATATCCTTGGGCGTAAAACCAGGTGTCTTACTAATCATTTGCCAGATTGCATTCTGTGCTTCACGACTTAAATTAATTTCCATTTGTGAAATCCTTGTTTTGTTTCACGTTTATTTAAAACATTGACCGAACGATAATTATCTAGGCAGATATCTGCTGATTTCGTAAATAATCAAAATCAGCTTCAGGGCACAATGAATCACATTGGACTTTTCCTTCACTTGCTTTATCAATGCGAATGGCTAGAGGTGCTCCACATTTTTTATTTACATAGATAATTTGTTGAAGATTACCGACCGTAGTTAGGCAATCTCTAGCGAAGTTTTGCCGCCCTTCGGGAGAGAGCTTTAATAGATAAGCCTTAAGTTGTTCTACGTTAGATTGAGACATCTCTGCCCCCTTATTAAATATATTTAGTAAATACTAATTTTAATTACTAAACATGTCAATAAATCTTTAGTTTTTGCGAATTTACTTTTTACTAAAAACTAGGTGAAATACTAAATATGGATAAAATTGCTTTAAGACGCAGAAACTTGCGCACAGCTATCGATGCTGCTAACAAAAAATTAGGATTTAAGTCGGATATAGCCTTTTGTGAACACTACGACTTAAATGCTAGTCACATATCTCAACTCATTAATGGGCATGGGAGTTTTGGTGAGCGTGCAGCAAGAAATCTAGAGAAAAAGATAGGTTGGCAGGAGGGTTTGTTAGATCAACAAATTATTTCGGATATCGAATCTAATGAGACCCTAAAAATAAATACCAATCTACAATCTAGCGGTGACATTCATTTTGCACCTGTTGAATTTAGAAGTGCCGATACCATAGGTCGTCCAACTAATGTCCGCATTCCGATTTTCAAAGATGTAAAAGCATCTTGTGGTACGGGCATAACGAACTTTTTAGAAGATGCTAGTGAGTATCTAGATATAGATCCTCAAATATTAAAATTAATGGGTATTCAGACTAGTCCCGCAAATTTAAGAATTATCTATTCGGCGGAGTACAGCATGTACCCTACTGTTGCCCCTGATAGCCCTTTATTCGTTGATGTTTCTGATAGAGACCCTGACACACTGAAGAATGGCAATGTTTATGTGTTTACGCATAACCATGAGTTGAGGATGAAGCGTATTTTTGTGAGCTACTCAGGCTCGAAAACAGTAAAACTAACAAGTGATAATCCCGACAAACTACGCTATCCAGATGAATTCATAACAAATGAACAACTTAATGAGATTAACTTTGTTGGGCGCTTAGAATTGGCTTTGGTTAAACCTTAAACAACAGTATATAAAATGTAAGAATTTAGAGTTAAGCCAAAGGAAAGTTACATACAAATAGCGCTGGAATTAGTAAGCCAATTAAAATTCAACATAATTTCAGTTGGTATAGAACCTTTTTTGATGATTCAAACTACCAACTATCATCAATATATATCAAGCAAACAAAAAATGAATGCTACAAGTCTACCTTCGTGATTACTAAATTGTATCGCGCTATTTAATTGAAAAACATAGGAGTATATCTTTAGTGAGTGAAGTTGATAATATTGGTACTATGGCTGAAAAATTAGCCAATAAAGTATTTAAAAATTTTGGTTGGAATAAAACAGGCGGTTGGAATTTCAATTGGACTTGTGAAAAGATCAAAGAGCATAAAAAAGAACAGGTTAAAACACATCCTGCTGATGTTGTTTTTCATTATGCTGACCCCTATTCCTCTAAGAATATTTATCTACACACCGACTTAAAGAGCTACGGTACAAATACTGTTAACAATATGAAACTAGAACCTATCATTAATAGTTTAGGTCAGCAAATTGAGTGTGCTGAAATAAGCCAAGATTGGAAAGATAAATACTTAATTAAAAATAAAAGTTATGAAATACATGGTTTGCTTTTTATCTATAATCATGACAAAGATGCTGAAGTTGATTTCACTTCAAAACTAGCTAATTTGAAATATAAAGAAATTAAAGTCCCACAGAATAAAAAAGTATTTATATTGGATCCAAAAGATATTGGTTGGATAACAGACATTAGTAATCAAATTTCTATTTTTAAATCTGATAATGAAATTAAACCTGATTTTTCGTTCTTTTATGACCAAAGAACTTATAAGGCAATAGACCAGTTTCAACGAATAGCTACAATTGAAATATTAAAATCTAACTATATAATCATTAAAAGTTCAAAAAAATCTAAAATAGATAATTTGAAAATTTTTTATAGGGGATTAGGTGAAACTGAAAATGAGTTCCAGTATCTTTTAGATACATTAAGACATAATGGTTTTTTAGAATGTACTGATAATAATATTACAATATATTTCTACCATGAGTGTCACTCAAATTCTTCATTAAATTTTACTAATAGTAAAATTAATTATATTAACAAATTTCTAAATACAGAAACTGAATTTTCTATTGACATACAAACTTGCATAGAAAGTATAACCGTTGAAGCACTACTTCATGTCGATAATTCAGCTACTTATAAAGAAAATATTATTGGCTTAGGAGAGCGTTAATGTCATATTTAAGTTTCGATAGTTTAGTTGTTTCTGATCGTGAAATCGTAGATATGCTTGAATCGCAAAGACAACGTGTCTCTAATGCAAAAATGCTAGCTTATTTAAGACAGCGGGGAATTATTTGTTCTAATAGTGATTCTAGAGAGACTTTGGTTGAATACATTGCATCGCTTAGTATTGATTGGCATTTGATTGAAGATATTCTAAGTCTTGCACAATCTACTGAAAATCAACAAAAAGTTACAGCTCAAACAATAAAAATTTCAGATAAAGGCGCACTTGATAAAACATTAAAAGAACTGGCTGAAATCTATAATCATAAGGGCTTTGTTATAAATGAAACCCAAAATAGTTTCGATATAGATTACTCTAATGAAATAATTGAAAAAAATAATACTCGCTTAATTCAAAGAAAGAGTAAAGATGAAAAAATCAACATAAAAGTCAGTGGCGATGAAGTAACTATTTTAAATACTGTAGGAGAAGGTACTGAGCCAGTAATGCAAAGGCTTATTCATGAATTAGAAAAAAATACTAAAAGTACTATTGAAACTAGGATCATTGATTTTTCATCAATTTATGACAGTGAAATTATTAACGATTTTTTCTTGAATTTAATTGATCTAGACGATAAATATATTCGTGATGATGTTATTAGAATTAAATTCAATAATTTTAATTCTAATAAAGTGAAAGAAATAGATTTTGAGGATGACTTAGAAATATTAAATGAATTAACAATAGATGAAAATATAGATAATGATGACCAAATTTCAATTTTAAAACCAAAACCACAGAATAATTTAGGTGATATTAGATCTGCACTACTATCTGGTTCATCTTTATTAACTAGTGATTTTTTTAAAAAATTCGCTGATCAAGGATATTTTATTAGTCTTATTAGGTGGAAAGTTAGGGAGAAAAATCAACCATTTCGTACATATGAGTTTTCAGCTAGTTTTGATCAATCTGATTTAAGAAAATCTTTTATTTTTGAAGCAAATAAATATTATAAATATGACAAAAGTACAGGTTCTGCCCAAAAAACACATCAAAAATGGAAAGGCAATGAAAAAAATCAAATGGAATTGAAATTGCATAAAATTGCCCTATCCCTTTATGATCAGACAATATTAAAATCTGCATCTGGTGGCTAAAATGGATAAGTTTAAATTTTATATACTTAAAATTCACCTCGATTGTAATGATGTATCCAACTTGCTTACTGCAAATAATGATGAATTTTATGGCATAAAATTCATCAAAGAAGATCAAAATTATTTGAAATTTAATTTTTATGAAAGAAAAATATTGGAAACTACTTATATTGATAAAAACTTCAATGAACAAGTAATTGAACATTTGAAAACTGATGACTTTCATTTCTATATTTTTAATTATGGATCAATTAGTTTTCTTGCTCTAGAGAATCCTTCAAGGAATATAAGTTTTTTCAAAAACTTTTTATCTCAAAAACTTGATAATAAAATTAGTGTAATAGGTATTGAGCTAAATCCATTAGCATTATTTGAGTTTTTAAGGGATATAAAAGACCTTAATTTTACAGTTGCTTCTTTAGAGGTTAAAGATCTGCAGCTATCTACATCAACTATTGCAACTTTAACTATGAAATCAAGTGAAAATTTATTCAGCATTTTTCAAGATTTTCTACAAACTGACAAGTACATTGTATCCAAAACTATCCTTATGAGCTCATCAAAGTTCAAAGGTAAATTACTTCTAAGCAATGACTGCTCATTAAGCTTGCAGATACATCAACAAGATGAATTTTTGGATCTTTTTTTATTATTCTTACGTACTCACCTTAATCAAAATCAATAATAAAAACCCACTTATGTGGGTTTTTATTTACCTAAAAAATACTATAATTCGTTAACCTATGACAAGATGATGTGTGCTGAAAAAACAGGAGGTTTTAACTTGGTAAACTAAACACACTCATCAGGAGTTTACCATGAGCAAGA